>CALMOI010000282.1 GCA_937871735.1 uncultured Comamonadaceae bacterium | reverse complement strand
GAACGGCAGCTTCCCAAGCTTCATACGAGGGTTCGATTCCCTTCACCCGCTCCAGATGGCACCCCCTCATGCCGTCCATAACTCCCCCATCACCTGCGCTTGCTGCAGCACCAATTCCACCGCGCCATCTTGCTGGTCGGGCGGGTACTTGTACTTGCGCAAGATGCGCTTGACCATCAGCCGCAGTTTGGCGCGCACGCTTTCGCGCTCTGACCAGTCCACGCTCAGGTTTTGGCGTAGGTTTTCGGTCAGCTCGTGGGCGATCTTTTTGAGGGTTTCATCAGTCAGTTCCAGCACGGCGGATTCATTGTTCGCCAGCGCGTCATAGAACTTGATTTCATCGTCGCTCATGCCCAGCTCTTGCCCACGGGCGGCGGCGGCGCGGAACTTTTTCGCCATCACGACCAGCTCAGACATCACTTGCGCGGTTTCAATCGAGCGGTTTTGGTAGCGGGTGATCACGCCCGTCAGCATCTCTGAAAACTTGCGTCTTTGAATCACGTTGCTGGCAAAGCGGCTTTTGATTTCGCCCTCTAGCAATCGCTCCAGCAGCTCCACCGCCAGATTCTTTTCCGGCAGGCTCTGCACTTGGGCCAGAAAGCCCTCGTCCATCAGGCCGATGTTGGGTTTGTCCAGCCCCACCGCATCAAAGATGTCCACCACGCGCTCAGACACCACCGCGTGGCTGATGATTTGGCGAATGGCCAGCTCTCGGGCCTCGTCGGTGCGGCGCTGGGTGCTGGCGTCTTTCTTGGTCAAGATCACCTTGACCGCTTGCATGAACGCGACTTCTTCCCTGACGGCTTTGGCCTCGTCCAGCGTGCAGCACAGGGTGAAGGCTCGACTCAGCGCCAAGGCCATGTCCGCAAAGCGTTTTTTGCCGTCGCGGGTTGCGCCGGTTTGCAGGCCCAGCACATGGTTGGCCGCGCCAGCCAGGGTTTTGTGCCCGCCCGTCAAAAAGCCGCTGTAGTCAAAGCCGTGCAGCATGGCTTGGAGCACGTCCAGCTTTTCCAGCACCACGCTGAAGGCTTCGTGGGCATCGACGGTGGGGCGGCCTCGGCCTTTGGACTGGGTGTACTCCTTCATGGCGGCTTTCAGCTCGTTGCCGATGCCGATGTAGTCCACCACCAAGCCGCCCTGCTTGTCTTTGAACACCCGGTTGACGCGGGCAATGGCCTGCATCAGGTTGTGGCCCTTCATGGGTTTATCGACGTAGAGCGTGTTTACGCACGGCGCATCAAAACCCGTCAGCCACATGTCGCGCACGATGACCAGCTTGAGCGAATCTGCCGGGTCTTTGAAGCGCTTTTCCAGCCGCTTTTTGACTTGGCCGCTGTAGATGTGGGGCCGCAGCAGCGCCTTGTCGCTGGCCGAGCCGGTCATCACGATCTTGATGGCTCCTTTTTCGGGGTCGGCATCGTGCCAGTCGGGGCGCAGTTTGATGATCTCGTCGTACAGATGCACGCAAATGTCGCGGCTCATGCTGACCACCATCGCCTTGCCGCGCTGCGTGGTGTTGCGCTGCTCAAAGTGCGCCACCAAGTCAGCCGCAACGCTGGCAACGCGGGGTTCTGCGCCCACCACTTTTTCTAGCGCGGCCCACCGGCTTTTGAGCTTGGCTTGCTGGCTTTCTTCATCGTCTTCGGCCAGCTCATCGACCTCTTCATCCAGCAAGGCGATGTCGGGCACATCCAAACTGAGTTTGGCAAGGCGCGACTCGTAGTAGATGGCGACCGTTGCGCCGTCTTCCTTGGCCTGCTGCATGTCGTAGACGTGG
>CALMOI010000281.1 GCA_937871735.1 uncultured Comamonadaceae bacterium | reverse complement strand
CCGTTGCAGCGCTGATGCAACCAAGGGCGAGGTTGGCGCATCAGCTCGTGGCCAGCCGCCAGTCCCCACCACAGCACACCCAACCACGGCAGCAGCGGCGCGTAGTCTTCGGTGATGGGTTTGCGGCTGATCAACCCCAACCAGTTGAGCGCCGGGCGGTTGAGACACTCCGTCCACGCGCCCAGCACGGCGTGGGCGTGCAGCCAAGGCGCAAGTTGCGGCAGCAGCAGCGCCAGTGCGCCCAGCGGCCACAGCCAGCGCCCCCAGTGCGCGGTCAGGCGCGCCACGATCAGCATCAGCGCCAACCCGTGCAGCACACCAAAGTAAATGAAGCTGCGTGGGTACATCAGCCACGAACCCGCTGTCACCAGCAGCGCACAAGCCGCCACCTGCGCCCAGCGCCGCCCAAAGCGCGTCCAGCTCACCGCCTGCTGCTGAGCCACCGCCTGCCCCAAGCCCGCCGTGAACATGAACAAGCTGACGATGCAAGCGCGCTGCACCGTCCAAAATGGGTCAGCGTAGAAGTTTTGCCGGATGTAGCCGAACTGGTTCAGATCAAAACAAAAGTGGAACAGCGTCATCCAGACCATTGCCGCGCCGCGCAGGGCATCGATCAGGTCGTAACGCAAAGGGGGAGTGCTGATTTTTTTCACGCAGCAACCATACCGCAGGCCGGGCCACACCGCGACAAAATCGCCTGCTGGCGCGGATAATCCGCCCCCATGTCACTCCAGCCCCACCTGCTCGAACTGCTTTCCCCCGCCCGTGATGCAGACATCGCCATTGAAGCCGTGAACCACGGTGCCGATGCGATCTACATCGGCGGCCCGTCCTTTGGCGCTCGCACCAGCGCCGACAACTCAGTCAAAGAGATTGCCCGCGCCGCCCGTTACGCGCACCGCTTTGGCAGCCGCGTCTTCGTGACCATGAACACCATCTTGCGCGACGATGAGTTAGAGCCCGCCCGCAAGCTGGCTTGGCAGCTCTACGACGCGGGGGTGGATGCGCTCATCATCCAAGACATGGGCTTGCTCGAAATCGACCTGCCGCCTATTCAACTGCACGCCAGCACCCAAACCGACATCCGCACGCCTGAGAAAGCGCGCTTTTTGCAGGACGTGGGCTTGTCGCAAATCGTGCTGGCGCGTGAGCTGACGCTGGCGCAAATCGCCGCCATCCGCGCCGCCACTGACCCGGATCGGTGCGCGATTGAATTCTTTGTCCACGGCGCGCTGTGCGTGGCCTACAGCGGCCAGTGCTACATCAGCCACGCCCACACCGGGCGCAGCGCCAACCGGGGCGACTGCTCGCAATCGTGCCGCCTGCCCTACCAAGTGGTGGACGACCAAGGCCGCTTCATTGCCCACGACAAGCATGTGCTGTCAATGAAGGACAACAACCAAACCGAGAACATGCGGGCGCTGGTCGACGCGGGCGTGCGCAGCTTCAAGATTGAAGGCCGTTACAAGGACATGGCCTACGTCAAAAATATCACCGCGCATTACCGCCTGCTGCTCGACGAGATATTGGAAGAGCGCCCCGAACTGGCGCGCAGCTCCAGCGGCGCAAGCAGTTTCACCTTCACACCTGACCCGAATCAGAACTTCAACCGCGAATTCACTGATTATTTCGTGCAAGGCCGCCAAGACGATATTGGCGCATTTGATTCACCGAAAAACCCTGGCCAACCGATAGGCTGGGTCACGAAAGTCGGCCCCAATTTTGTCGAGCTGGAAACCGATAACCCCGCCAGCGTGCTGCACAACGGCGACGGCCTGTGCTACTACGACCTGCAAAAAGAACTGGTGGGCGTGC
>CALMOI010000280.1 GCA_937871735.1 uncultured Comamonadaceae bacterium | reverse complement strand
CCCGCGACCAAAGGATTATGAGTCCTCTGCTCTAACCAACTGAGCTAACGCCCCACAGTGCAATTTCTGGCACAGCCTTCGATTGTAAGAGCTTGCGAGGCACCACAACTCACTTGTGATGACTCAACGCATTGCTGACCAGCTTGGAGGTGATGTCCACGATCTGGATCATGCGGTCGTAGGGCATGCGTGTAGGGCCAATCACGCCCAGCGTGCCGACCACCATGCCATCCACCTCGTAAGGCGAGCTGACAATCGACAGCTCCTCAAACGGCACGATCTGGCTTTCGCCGCCGATGAAGATGCGCACGCCCTCGGCTTGGCTGGACACATCCAACAGGCGCATCAACTGCGTTTTTTGCTCGAACAAATCAAACGCACGCCGCAAGTGGCCCATATCGCCTGAGAAATCACTCACCGACAGCAGATTGCGCTCGCCGGAGATCACCACATCGTCTTGCGCTTGGGTCATGGCATCGGAGCCCACTTGCACGGCGGCTTGCATCAAGGTGGCGATTTCGCCGCGCAGCGACTCGACTTCAGTTTGCAGACGCTCACGCACTTGCTCCATCGCCATACCGGAATAGTTGGCATTGAGGTAGTTGGCCGCCTCGGTCAACTGGGATGAGGTGTAGTCGGCTTGGGTCAAGATGACGCGGTTTTGCACATCCCCTTCGGGCGAGACGATGATGACCAGCAACCTCCGCTCCGACAAACGCAAAAATTCAATGTGCCGAAACACCGACGTGCGCCGAGGTGCCATCACCACGCCCACAAACTGCGACAGGCTAGACAGCAAGTGCGCCGCATTGGCGATGACTTTCTGGGGCTGATCTGGGGCCAAGCTGGGGGCGTTCAGACGCTGGCGCTGCACGGTGAGCATGGTGTCCACAAACAAGCGGTAGCCACGCGCCGTGGGTATGCGACCGGCAGAGGTGTGCGGGCTGGCGATCAGCCCCAACTCCTCTAGGTCAGACATGACATTGCGGATGGTGGCTGGCGACAAATCCAGCCCCGAGGCTTTCGAGAGCGTGCGGGAGCCAACGGGTTGCCCGTCAGCGATGTAGCGCTCTACGAGCGCTTTGAGTAACAACTTGGCGCGGTCATCCAGCATGAAATGATTTTAATGATGTAATTTGCGGATGAAATCTATATTCCGCCATGTGGCGTTGATCGGAAAGTACCACGCCAACGTATCGCGTGACCAATCCGGTTTGCTGCGTCGGGTGGTTGAAGACATCTCCCACTTCTTGAGCGACCAAGGCTGCGAGGTGGTCATCGAGAAGGAAACCGCCGACAACGCCAGCCTGAATGGCTACAACGTGATGGATGTGCCGACTATCGGCAAGCATTGTGATTTGGGCTTGGTGGTCGGCGGCGACGGCACCATGCTGGGCATAGGCCGCCAATTGGCACCGTTTGGCGTGCCGCTGATCGGCATCAACCAAGGGCGACTGGGCTTCATCACCGACATCCCGTTCGACCATTACCGCACCGCCCTCACGCCAATGTTGCGTGGCGAATACGAAGAAGACGTGCGCAGCCTGATGCACGCCCGCGTGATGCGCGACGGCCACTGCGTGTTCGACGCGCTGGCCATGAACGATGTGGTGGTAAACCGAGGCGCGATTTCTGGCATGGTGGAATTGCGCGTCGAGGTCGATGGCCGCTTCGTGGCCAATCAGCGCGCCGATGGTTTGATCATTTCCACACCGACCGGGGCCACGGCGTACTCGCTGTCGGCGGGCGGGCCGCTGCTGCACCCGTCAATTCCAGGCTGGATTTTGGTGCCGATTGCGCCGCACACGCTGTCCAACCGCCCCATCGTGCTGTCGGATCAAACCGAGGTGGCGATAGAAATCGTGGCCGGGCGTGATGCCAGCGCCAACTTTGACATGCAGTCGCTGGCATCGCTGCTGCATGGCGACCGCATCAGCGTGCGGCGCTCCAAGCACAGCGTGCGTTTTTTGCACCCCAAAGGCTGGAGCTACTTTGATACGCTGCGCAAGAAACTGCATTGGAATGAAGGAGGCTCCTGAAAGTGGCTCTCAAAAGCATCAGCCTGCGTGATTTTGTGATCGTGCGCGAGTTGGCGCTGGATCTTGCAGACGGCTTTACCGTCTTGACCGGCGAAACCGGTGCGGGCAAGTCGATCTTGATCGATGCGCTCCAATTGGCCTTGGGTTCCCGAGCCGATGTGGGCGTGATTCGTGAAGGAGCCACGCGCACCGAAGTCAGCGTCGAATTTGACTGCCCGGCCCTGTGTCACCCTTGGTTGCACGAGGCCGGGTTTGACGTGGCCGACACCCTCTTGCTGCGCCGCACGCTCGACAGCAATGGCAAAAGCCGCGCTTGGATCAACGCCAGCGCCGCCACGGCCACGCAACTGCGCGAGATCGGCGCGCTGCTGCTGGACATTCACGGCCAGCACGCCTGGCAAAGCCTGACCCGGCCCGACTCCGTGCGCGAGCTGCTTGACGGCTACGCCAGCATCGACACCAGCGCCCTCACCTTGCTCTGGCAAGACTGGCGCGCCGCCGACAAAGCGCTGGCTCAAGCGCAAACCGCGCAAGACCAACTCGCGCAAGAGCACGAGCGCCTGAGCTGGCAAATTGGCGAGCTCGACAAACTCGCGCCCGGCGCAGACGAATGGGATGAACTGAACGCCCATCACGCCCGCCTGTCGCACGCCCAAGCTTTGATGGATGCCGTCCACACCGCATTGGCCGCGCTAGAAGGCGATGACAACGGAGGCGCAGTCGCTGGCTTGGCGCGCGCGCAATCGACGCTCGAAACGCAAAGCCAAATCGAGCCTGAGTTCCAGCCGTTGATTGATGTGATCAGCGCCAGCTTGGCTCAGGCCAGCGATGCGGCTTACACGCTGCACGCCTACCTGCGCAAAACCAGCCTCGACCCCGAGCGCCTGGCCGAGCTGGACGAACGCATGGCGCTGTGGGTGTCGTTGGCGCGGCGCTACCGTCGCCCGCCTGAAGAGTTGCCCGCGCTGCTCACTGGCTGGAAGCAAGAATTGACCGCCCTTCACGCCGCCAGCAACTTGGAAGCCCTGACCGCCGCCGCCCAAACCTGCCAGCGCGCTTACATGAACGCGGCGCGCCAACTGTCTACGCGCCGCCACAAAGCCGCACCACAACTGGCCGCCGCCGTGACCCGCGCCATGCAAGGCTTGGGGATGCAAGGCGGGCGCTTTGAAGTCGCACTGCAAACCACCGACGCGCCCAGCGCCCACGGGCTGGAAGAGATCAGCTTTTTGGTCGCAGGCCATCCCGGCAGCACGCCGCGTCCGGTCGGCAAAGTGGCGTCGGGCGGCGAGCTGTCGCGCATTGCGCTGGCAATTGCCGTCACCACCAGCCAATTGGGCAGCGCGCAAACATTGATTTTTGACGAGGTCGATTCCGGCGTGGGCGGCGCAGTCGCTGAAACCGTGGGCCGCCTGATGCAGCAACTCGGGCATGACCGCCAAGTGCTGGCTGTCACCCATTTGCCGCAAGTGGCCGCTTGCGCCGATCACCACTTGGTGGTCGCCAAGCAGTTGGAAGCGGGCAGCACCGTCAGTTCGGTCACACTCAGAACGGGACCAGCGCGCATCACCGAAATTGCCCGCATGTTGGGCGGCGAGCGCTTGTCTGACACC
>CALMOI010000279.1 GCA_937871735.1 uncultured Comamonadaceae bacterium | reverse complement strand
TCGCTCACCGTGTTAAAGCTGCGTTTGGTGCGTAAGGCGGCGCCTTCGCCCGCGAACATGCGGGTCGGGTCTTCGCCCTCGCGTTTGAAGGCAAAGGTGCCAGCGGTGTAGGGGAAGGAGCCGGGCACGTTGTCCAGCATCAGCCACTTCAGGATTTCGCCGTGGTCTTCGTACTGCGGCAGGGCCACTTTGCGGATGGTGTTGCCGCTCAGGGTGGTGTGGGTCAGCGCGGTGCGGATTTCTTTGTCGCGGATCTTGACCACGTATTCCTTGCCGGCGTAGGCCTGCACCATCGCAGGCCACTGGGTCAGCAGCTTTTTGGCGTCGGGGTTCAGGCGGCCTTCGCGCTCGTCGGCCAAGTTCAGCAAGGTGGTGGTGGCGTCGGCACCGGGCAGGGGTTCGCAGCCGCAAGCCGCCGCTTGGGCCAGCATCTGGCTGGAGGCGCGCAGTTGCTGCACCTCGCGCGCCAAGCGGGCTTGGGCACGGGCGCGGGCCTTGTAGCCGCGCACGGTGTCGGCAATCTCGGCCAGATAGCGGGTGCGCGCTGGCGGCACGATGGGGGTTTGATGCGTGCTGTGGCGCGTGGCCACCAGCGGCAAACGGCCCGCAGCCAGCGGCAAGCCGTGGGCGATCAAGCGCGCTTTCAGGGCTTGGTAGAGCGCGGTCACGCCGTCGTCGTTGAAGCGGCTGGCCATCGTGCCGAACACAGGCATGGCGTCGGGCATGACGGTAAAAGCTTCGCGGTTGCGCTGCACTTGCTTGGCCACGTCGCGCAGCGCATCCAGCGCGCCCTTGCGGTCAAACTTGTTGATGGCGACGAACTCGGCAAAGTCCAGCATGTCGATTTTTTCGAGCTGGCTGGCTGCGCCGAACTCGGGCGTCATGACGTACATCGGGACATCCACATGCGGCACGATGGCCGCGTCGCCTTGGCCGATGCCTGAGGTTTCCACAATCACCAAATCAAACCCGGCGGCTTTGGCAGCGGCCACCACGTCGGGCAGCGCGGCAGAGATTTCGCTGCCGGTGTCGCGGGTGGCCAAGCTGCGCATGAAAACCCGTGCGCCTTGTTGCCACGGCGCAATCGCGTTCATGCGGATGCGGTCGCCCAGCAGCGCGCCGCCGCTCTTGCGGCGCGATGGGTCGATGCTGATCACGGCAATGCGCAGTTGGTCGTCTTGATCGAGGCGGAAGCGGCGGATCAGCTCGTCGGTCAGGCTGGATTTGCCTGCGCCGCCCGTGCCGGTGATGCCGATCACTGGCGTGCGGCTGGCTGCGGCGGCTTCGCGCACGCTGGTCACCAAGGCCGGGTCAGCGGCTTCGTTTTCCAGGGCGGTGATCAGCTGCGCCAGACTGCGCCAAGCGGCTTCGGTTTGGCCTTGAATGGCGGCGAGCGTGGTGGGCGCGTGGGCGACCAAACTTTGGTCGCAGCGCATCATCATCTCCCCGATCATGCCTTGCAGGCCCATGCGCTGGCCGTCTTCGGGGCTGTAGATGCGCACGCCGCGTGCGGCCAAGGCGCTGATTTCTTCCGGCACGATCACGCCGCCGCCGCCGCCAAAGACCTTGATCTGTGAGCCGCCTCGGGCTTGGAGCAGATCGACCATGTAGCTGAAATACTCGTTGTGCCCGCCTTGGTAGCTGCTGACGGCAATGCCTTGCACGTCTTCTTGCAGCGCCGCCGTGACCACTTCATCGACCGAGCGGTTGTGGCCGAGGTGAATCACCTCCGCGCCCATGCCTTGCAAAATGCGCCGCATGATGTTGATGGCGGCATCGTGCCCGTCAAACAAACTGGCAGCGGTGACGAAGCGCACTTTGTGCTTCGGGCGGTACTGGGTGAGCGCTTGGTAGTCGGCGGACAGTTGAGTCATGGCGGTGTCTCCGGGTGGAATGGTTTGCGGCTCATTCTAGGAATCGCCCCCGGTTTTGACGATGGCAAGAACGCGCCAAATCAATGACGTTTTATGCCACCCCGCTCCTTAAAATCATCCACCCGCCTGCGCTGAAAGTGCGCCCCGCCTGAATGGACAAACACACCGTTTCAATGCACTTCGTGGCCGCCGCCGTGGCCCGCTTGACCGAGGCCCAGCGCGTCGAGGTGCTGGCGTGCGCCAACATTCCGCCCTTGTGGCTGCACACGTTGGACGCGCGCGTCCCGGCGGATGCTTTTGCCGCTGTCTGGCTGGCGGTGGCCCACACCTTGGACGATGAGTTTTTTGGCTACGACAGCCGCCGCATGAAAGTCGGCAGCTTTGCGCTGCTGTGCCACGCCGCGCTGCACGCCACCACGCTGGAGCGGGCGCTGCTGCGCATCCTCAAAGGGCTGAGTTTGTTCTTGGACGATTTGCGCGGCGAGCTGCTGCTGGAAGGCGAGCAAGCCGTGATCCGCGTGCAGCACCGCGAACCGGATCAACCCAGCCAGCGCTTTGCCGACGAAACCTACTTCATCTTGCTGCATGGCTTGCTGTGCTGGCTGGCTGGGCGGCGCATTCCGGTCGATGAAGTGGTGTTCGCCCACGCCAAGCCGCCTTATGCGCAGGAGTACACCGCCATGTTTTCGGAGCACGCCAGCTTTGGGCACGGCGCGTCGGCGCTGCACTTGGCCCGGCGCTGGCTGGCGTTGCCGGTGGTGCAAAGCGAGACCACGCTCAAGGTCTTTTTGCAGCACGCGCCGCAGTCGGTGTTTCTGAAGTACCGCAATGAAGACAGTTGGAGCGCCCGGCTGCGGCGGCGCTTGCGCCATCACCTGGGCAGCGGCGAATGGCCGTGGCTGGAGGCGGTGGCGCAAGAGTTCCACATCACTCCAACCACGCTGCGCCGCCGCTTGCAAGCTGAAGGCACCAGCTACCAAGGCATCAAAGATGCGCTGCGCTACGAAGCCGCCATCGAGCTGCTGTGCCACAGCCCCTTGAGCGTGGAAGACATCTGCCTGCGCTTGGGCTTTCAAGAGCCCAGCACTTTTCACCGCGCCTTCAAAAAGTGGAGCGGCTTGCAGCCGGGCAAGTACCGCGTGCAACATGCGGCGCAGCAGCCAGACACCGCGCCCGCTGGGGAATTGACTGCGTAACGCACAATCGGCGCACTTTTTTTACCTGCACCGGAAACTGGCTGTATGCATCGTCGCAACTTTCACCGCGCCGCTTGGGCGCTGGCTCTGCAAGCTTGGTGGCTGCCTGTCGCGCGCGCCAGCGGTGCGGCTCCGCGTTGGCGCAGCAACCCGTTTCGCTTGGGCGTGGCCAGTGGCCAGCCGCAGCCCGATGGCGTGGTGATTTGGACGCGCTTGCTCGCCGAAGGCGATGAGCCCCTGCCGCCGCTGGAGGTGGCTTATGAGGTTTATGCCGACGAAGCCCTGCGCCAGCGCGTGCAAAGCGGCACCTTGCCCACCGATGCCAGCCGCGCCCACAGCGTGCATGGCGTGCTGCGTGGTTTGCAGCCGGATCGGCATTACTGGTACCGCTTCACTTGCGGCGATGCCATCAGCGCTGTCGGGCATACCCGCACCAGCCCGCTGCCGGATGCGCCGGTCAACCGGCTGCGGCTGGCGTTGGCCTCGTGCCAGCACTACGAGCAGGGCTACTACGTGGCGCACCGCGATATAGCGCGACAAGACTTGGACTTGGTGCTGTTCGTGGGCGACTACATCTACGAAAGCTCCAGTCCCAAATCCCGCGTCGCCCCCGGTGTGCGCGAGCACGGGCACAAAGAGCCTTGGACGCTGGATGAGTACCGCCGCCACTTGGCACTCTACAAAAGCGACCCCGATCTGCAAGCCGCCCATGCCGCCCACCCGTGGCTGTTGACATGGGACGACCATGACGTGGTCAACGACTACGCCAACGACCGCTATGCGGGCAACGTCTCGCCCGAGGTCTTTCTCAAGCGCCGGGCTGCGGCTTACCAAGCCTACTTTGAACACCAACCGCTGCGCGTGGGGCCGGACGCGCCCGGCAGCCCGAACATGCGCATCTACGACCACATGGCTTGGGGCCAGTTGGCGGATGTGTGGACGCTCGATTGCCGCCAGTACCGCAGCCCCCAAGCCTGCCCTGATCCCACCCGTGGCGGCGGAGGCGGTCGTGTGGTGCTTAGTTGTGATGAGTTGGCCGATGCTCGCCGCACCATGCTGGGCAGCACGCAGGAGCAATGGCTGGCGCAGGGCTTGGCCGCATCGCGCCGCAGTTGGAAGGTGATTGCCCAAGCGACGCAAATCAGCTCAACCGGCATGAACACCCCATTGGGTCGCACCACCTACACCGATGCGTGGGATGGTTACCCTTTGGCGCGCCAGCGGCTGCTGCAAACCGTGGTCGATGCGCGCCTGAGCGATGTGGTCACGCTTGGCGGCGATGTGCACATGAACGTGGCCGCCCAACTGCGTCTGAAACCCAATGATGAAAAATCGCCCATCGTGGCCAGCGAGTTTGTGACCACCTCGATCACATCACGCGGTTTGGGCGACGTGATGCTGCAACAAATGCGCGCCAGCAACCCCGACATTGCCTATGCCCGCGCTGATGAACGCGGCTACACCCGGATCGAGGTCACGCCCCAAGGCGTGCAGGCTGAGTTCCGCACCACGCCGCACCCCGCGCAGGCTGATGCGACCTTGAATGTGCAAGCGCGCTACGCGGTGCAGCGGGGGCGTGCGGGGGTGCAGGTGGCCTGAGTGCGCGCTGCGTTAGCGCACCAACAGCACGGGTACGGTGCAATGCGCCAGCACTTGGGTGGCGACTGAACCCATCACCAAGTTCACCAATGCGCCGTGGCCGTGCGAGCCCATGACGACCAGATCGAACTTGCCTTCAGCCGCGAATTGGGCGATGGCTTCGCCTGCATGGCCGATGTTCCAGGCGCTGGCGGCGTTGATGTTGTGGCGCAGCAAGAAAGCGCAGACTGGTGCCAGCACCTTTTCAGACTCTTCGGCGTGGAAGGTGTCTGCCACATCCTTGCCCACGGCAGCACGCGCACGGGGCGGCAGCGGTGGTTGCGCGGTGAAGGCGGTGTACTCGTTGTTGCCCGTGAACAGCTCGCTGTGCGTGGTCAGGTAGGCCAGCATTTTTTTGGTGTACAGGCTGCCATCTACGGCCAAAAGTATCTTCATGGGGATGCTCCTCTTGTGGTGGTTGGTGCGGGGCAGTCTATCGGGCTGAGTCAGATGTGGGGCTGCGCCGCATCAAGAATCCGCACGCATCACAAGCTGATGAGCTGGTGGGGCAAGAAGCCGTCTTGCTCGCCTTTGCGGGCATAACCGAGCGGGTTGGCGACCACGCGGCAGCCGTGCTGTTGGTAGTCGATGGCGCAGTGCAAATGGCCGTGCAGCCACAGTTGCGCCAAGGGCAGCAGCTCATCGAGCGCATTACAAAACCCGGCGGTGCCCGGTGTCAGCCCATAGCGCGGGTCGGCGCTGCGCAGGCTGGGGGCAAAGTGCGTGACCACCACGGTCGGGCCGTCAAAGGGCTGGGCCAGCGCGGCGCGCAACCAGTCTTGGCAGACCAAGGCTTGATCGCGCACGGCATCGGCCAGCATGGGGGCTTGGTGGCGAGTACCGCTGTTTTTGCGCAAATAGAAGTTGGCCGCGCGGAAGGCTTTGTCACGGGCGCGCAGTTGCTGCGTCAGCGCGCTGGTGCTGGGGTGGTGGAGGTCGGTGCGGCCCGCCAGCGGCCCCAGCGCGTCAAAGTCGCTCCACAGCGTGGTGCCGATGAAGCGCACCTCGCGCCCGTCTGCGCCGGTCAGTTGCACGCTGGTGCGCTCTAGCCATGTGATGCCCAAGCGTTCGCAGGTGGTGCGCAGGCGGGCGTGAGCGATGTCGAAATCCAGGCCGTCGTACTCGTGGTTGCCAGGCACGAACAGCACCGGCGTGGGCCAGCCGTGCAGCGGTGCGAAGCGGGCCAAGCCGAAGTCGGTATCGCCGCGCTCAGTCAGCAAGGAGCCGTTTTGGTAGGAGCCGATGTCGCCCGCCAGCACCAGCACATCTGCGCCGGGCAGGGGCTGGACGCTGAAGTCAGGGTGCGACTCTAGGTGCAGGTCAGACAGCAGTTGAATCTGCATCGCTAGCGCACCACCAGCACGGGTACGTGGCTGTTCGTCAGCACGCCCTGCGTCACCGAACCCAGCACCAGCGATTCCAGTCGGCTGTGACCATGCGAACCCATCACGATCATGTTGCACTCGTGGCGGCGGGCGAAGTCAGGAATGATCTCGGCGGCTTTGCCGATGCGGGCGATTTTGATCGGGTCAAAGCCGATTTGATGCAGCAAAAAATCAGCGCCTTCGTTCAAGATGGTGCGGGCGTGGTGGCCTTCGGGATCGGCGTGGACGGCGCTGGGCGGAGCCACATGCAGCAGAACGTAGGTGTACTCCCGGCGAAACCACATGCTGTTGGAGGCGACATACGCCAGCATCTTGCGCGATACCGGGCCGCCATCAGTTGCCAAGACGATTTTCATGCGGGGCAGTGTAGTACACCGGTTTAGAACGCCTGCGCACTGGCTCGCCCTATCGCTTGACGCAGCCACAGGTGCCCGCCGTCGTACAGGTTGCGGCGGTGCCACAGCGCTTCGATGTGGACGTGGGGCACTTCAAACGGCAAGTCGCGCAGCACCAGTTCATCGGCCATGCCGGTTTCGGGCACAAAGTGGCGCGGCAGCACGGCCAGCAAATCAGACTCGGCCACCACGCGCCCGGCGGTGAAAAATTGGTTCACCGTCAGCACCACGCGCCGCTGCAAGTCGATGGAGGCCAGCGCTTCGTCAATGAAGCCCCACGGTCGCCCCGAAAAGCTGACCAGCATGTGGCGTGCGGCGCAATAGTCTTGCAAGGTCAGCTCACGCTCGGCCAGCGGGTGGTTGCGGCGCATCACGCAAACGTATTCGCCGCTGTACAGCCGCAGGTGCGCGAAGGCCACGGCCTCGCCCGCTTGCTCGCGGGCGGTGAGGTCGGTCAGCACGGATGGGAAATAGCCCACGGCCAAATCCGCATCATTGGCATCGAGCAGGCTGCGCGGGTCGCGCGTGGTCAAGGGCAGCACGCGCAACGAGATGTTGGGGGCTTCGCTTTCGAGGATGCGCACGAGGTTGGGAATCAGCGTGGCGGCGGTGGCATCGGCCATCGCCAGCACGAAGGTGGTTGCCGCGTGGGTGGGGTCGAACACGCTGGGGGCGATGGTGGCTTGCAGCGATCGCAAGGCCTCGCGCACGCTGGGCCACAGCGCCAAGGCCCGTGGTGTTGGTTCTACGCCACGGCTTGCACCTCGGCGCACCAACTCATCGCCCAAGGCTTCACGCAAACGGCGCAGCGCATTGCTGACGGCAGGTTGCGTCAAAGACAGGTTGTGGGCCGCACGAGTGAGGTTGCGCTCGGCCATGACCTCGTCAAACACCCGCAAAAGGTTCAAATCGAGGGTTCGGAAGTTGGGCTGAAAGCGAGGTGTGGGCATGTTCAGATTTAACCATCACAGTTGTGAATGGTTTTTATCATCAATATAAAGTTGAGTCGCACTGGTGTTAACCCTAGTATTCAACCATGACCTCTGCTTTCCGCGGAGGGCGCTTGTTGAAGGAGTTTCACCATGAGCAGTTTTGTTCACACCCCCCACGCCACAGTGCCAGTTGCCTTGCAACCTCGCGTGAGCTTTGCCGGTGGCCGTGGTTTGGCCGCTTTGTTGTTGTCGGCCATTGTTTCCGCCTTGTTGGTGGTGGCAGATCAGATCATTGAAACCTGGGCTGACGGCCATTTGATGATGGCTTGGATCGGCCTGTGGGTGGTGGGCTTCATTGCCACCGTGCTGTTGGCAGGCACCGTGCGCCGCTTCTCGGCCAATGTGATTCAAGAGCTGGACGATTGGTCGGCCCGCGTGGCCCAAACCCGCGCTGACGAGCGCCTGTGGGCCATCGCCTTGAAAGATGCCCGCGTGATGGCTGATCTGCAAGCCGCCCTGAGCCGCGCTGATGCCAGCCCGGTGGTGTCGCCCAGCGTGGCCGACCGCGTGCGTGCGCATTGGATGGGTCGCACCCCCTCGGCGGCATGAAAAAAGCCGCCCCGGTTTGTGACCGGGGCGGCTTCAGGTTTTCTGGCCGGGTAGGCC
>CALMOI010000278.1 GCA_937871735.1 uncultured Comamonadaceae bacterium | reverse complement strand
CTTGCACCTCGGGCGCGTCGTCGCCGGGCACGGGCAGGTAGTGCGCGCCCAGCGGGCAGGCGATGCCGTTCACGCTGCCGCCCCGGCTGTTGCCACCGGGGCTGTCTTCCAGCTCCAGCACGGCGATGTCGGTGATGCCGCGCTGGCCCAGGGCGCGGGCCGCCGCCAGACCGGCTACGCCAGCGCCCAAGATCAGGGTGTGGACGCGGCGCACCGGGCCGCTGGCAGCGGGCGGCGTTGCGGGCGCAGCAGCATCACGCAGCAGGTGGCCGCGTTCGTGGCTGATGCCGGTGAAGCTGCCGCCGATGTGGGCCATGTCGTCAGGGCGGGGCTGGCACCCGGCCAGCGCCCAGGCCAGCGGGGCAGCGGTCAGCAGTTGGCGGCGTTGCATGGCGGCTGGACGAGGAACGTCACGGGTGGACGCGGCCCCATTCGGTTTCGTAGGTATGCACCAGCACTTGGTTCGACAGGCGGTTGACTTCGGCGGGTACGCGCGCCATGTCGGGCGGAAAGTTGAACAGCAGCGGCAGGCTGGTCGCGTCCAAAAAGCGCAGTCCAGCGGGCAACGGCTGGGTCGGCAGCCGGTAGGGGCGGCGGCTGGCGATGATGTAGCCCCATTCGCCAAAGCTGGGCACATGGGCGTGGTAGGGCGCGGTGTGCAGGCCTGCGGCTTCGAGGGTGGCGGCCACCGTCCAAAAGCTTTGCCGCGCCACCAGCGGCGAGGTGGTCTGGATCACCGCATAGCCGCTGGCCGACAAGCGCTGATCCAGCAGGGCGTAGAACGAGGTGGTGTAGAGCTTGCCGATGCTGAAGTTGGTCGGGTCGGGAAAGTCCACCACGATCACGTCGTAGGTGTCGGTGTTTTCCTCCAGCCACTTGAAGGCGTCGGTGTTGACCACGCGCACCTTGGGCGAGGCCAGCGCGTGGCCGTTGAGCTGGGCCAGCGCCGGGTTGTCGGTGAAGAGGCGCGTCATGGCTGGGTCGAGTTCGACCAGGGTGACGCTCTCGACGCTGGGGTATTTGAGGATTTCGCGCACGGCCATGCCGTCGCCGCCGCCCAGCACGGCGATGCGCTTGGGCGCGCCGTGGGCGGCCATGACCGGATGGACTAGGGCTTCGTGGTAGCGGTACTCGTCGCGCTCGGCAAATTGCAGGTTGCCGTTCAAAAACAGCCGGTAGCCGACGCGGCCTTCGCCGGGGCGATTCGTGACGACGATGCGCTGGTAAGGCGTGGTGGCGGTGTAGACCACGCGGTCGGCGTAGAGCTTGTCTTCGGCCAGGGTGGTGATGTGGTCGGCGGCGGCAAAACCACCCGCCAGCAGCGCCAGCGTCGCGGCGCAAGCCGCCGCGTGCGCCTGAAAGCGCCGCAGCTCGTCCCGAAACAGCCACAGCGCCCAAACGGCAACCGCAGCGTTCATCAGCCCAAACAGCAGCCCGGTGCGAATCAGCCCGAGCTGCGGCACCAGCACCAGCGGAAAAGCCACCGACACGGCCAGCGCGCCCAAATAGTCAAAGGTCAGCACCTGCGAGACCAAGTCTTTGAGCGCGGTGTTGCGCTTGAGGATCCGCATCACCAGCGGAATCTCCAGCCCGACCAGCGTGCCCACCAGCAGCACCAAGCCGTAGAGCAGCAGCCTGAACGCGCCGGGCAGGTAGGCGTTGGCCAAGAACAGCAGCGCGGGCAACGCGCCACCGGCCAGCGCCACCAGCAGTTCGATGCGTAAAAAGTGGGCAGGCAGTTGCCGCTCAAAAAAGCGCGACAGGTAGGAGCCCATGCCCATCGCAAACAGGTAAGCCCCGATGATGGTGGAGAACTGGAGGATGGAGTCGCCCAGCATGTAGCTGGCCAACGCGCCAGCGGCCAGCTCGTACAACAGCCCGCAGGCAGCGACCACGAACACGCTGGCCAGCAGCGCGACCTCGATGGCGTGCGGCGCGGGGGCGAGCAGCACCGGCGGTTCAATGTGCAGCGCCTCTGGGGCGGACGCTGCGAAGTCGGGCGGCGCGCTCACCCGTGAATGGCCGCTGCCACGATCATCGAGATGCCCAAGCACATCGCCGCCACCACCAAGGCCAGCGCCATGTTTTGCTTTTCGACGATCTCGCCCCACAGGTCATACGGCGTGAGCTTGTCGATGATGATGAAGCAAAGCCAAAAAAGCACCACGCCGATCAAGGCGTAGACGATAGAGCCCAGAAAAGCGCCGGTCTTCAACCATTCAAGTTCCATGATGCGTTCCCAGTGTTTCGACTTCAAAGCCGACGATGTTGCGATTGACTTTGCTGAACTCTGTCCCAATCAAGTGGATGGGTTCATGGCGAGCGCGGTACTTGTCCGCGTAGCCCTTGTCCTTGATCTGTTGCAGCGCCCGCCCTTCGGGAGTGAGTTCAACCACCTTGAACTCGAAGATGTACACATGAGCGTTGAAGAGCACGGTCATGTCGATGCGCCCGTGGTTGGTGGTGTCTTCGAGGCGGATATCCAAACCCAGCGCGGCAAAGTAGCTGTAGAAAATGCTGGCGTAATAGCCCTCGAACTCTGCAATCCGGTTGCTGCGGTACCAGTCATTGGGAATGCTGGCAAAAAAACCATGAAACAGCGCTTTCAGACCCGCCCAGTCGTTGGTCAGCAGCAGGTCGTACAGGGCGACGATTTGGTTGCCTGCAACCAAGGCATTGGCCGTGAGGTATTGCAGCAGGCAGTCGTTCAGGCTGGCTTGGACTTCCAAGTTGGGGTATTTCAGCGCCAGTTGCAAGCGCCCAGGCAGTCGCCGGGCGCTGGCGATGGTGAGGTAGCCCGCTTGGAACATCAAGGCTTCGACGGGGATGTGATCCACATCGAAGGTGGACAGCAAACTGTCAGCCGCCACGATGCGCCCAATGTCGGGCGTGAACTGCTTGGTCTCGGCCAAGAGCTTGACCAAAAAAGTGGGCGTGCCAGTTTCAAACCAATAGGGAAAAAACTCACGTTTGTCGAACAACAGCAGCAGATCAAACGGGTTGTAGACGCTGGTGCCCAGCCAGTTGTAGCCGTTGTACCAGCGCTGTATTTCAAGGCGATCGAGGCCCGGCAGTTCGGGGGCGAACACGGTATCTACATCGGTATCGGTGTAGCCACAAATGGCGCTGTAGCGGGCATCCATCGTGATGTCTTGGAGGTTGTTCAGCCCCGAAAACAGACTGACTTTGCTGAACTTACTCACCCCGGTGATGAAAACGAAGCGCAGGTGTTCATCCGCATCCTTGAGCACCGAATACAGGTCTTTCAAGCCCTCGCGCATCTCCAGCGCCGCCGCGCTGTCGGTGATGTTGTCGAGGATGGGTTTGTCGTACTCGTCGATCAGCACCACGACCCGCTGACCGCTTTGGGCGTGCAGGCGCTGGATCAGATCAATGAACCGGCTGCGGGCATCAGCGAACTGGGCGTGCAAGCTCCAGCGGGTTTCATGCTCATGAAGCCTTTGGTGCAGTGCGGCGTTGAGGTCGGTGCGATTTTTCAGTACCCCCGCGCCCAAGCTGATGCGGATGACGGGGTGCGTCCGCGTCCAATCCCAGCGGGTTTCAGCCGCCAGCCCTTGGAACAGCGCAGCATTGCCTTCGAACATCTCTTTCAAGGTGTCCAAAAACAGACTTTTGCCAAAGCGACGTGGGCGACTCAGAAAGTAGTACTTGCCTGCTTGGGCCAAGTCCACGGCGTAGCCTGATTTGTCGGCGTAGTAGCAACCGTCGCTGCGCAGTTCGGCCAAGGTTTGCAGGCCAATCGGCAGCTTGCGGCGTGCGCCGGGTGATAGAGCAGTCATGCGGGAATTCTAGGCAGGCTGGGGCGCTGCACGCTACTTGTGCCCGCCGCCGCTCGAAAACCCGCCATACGAGCCGCCCGAGGTGCGCGATGTGTTGTCGCAGTACTCCTGCATCGGGTCGCAGCGCGAGCAGCGGCTGAGCAGCACGATCAGCAGCACCAGCAGCGCAATGCCGATGACCACGGTGCGCAGGCTGAGGCTGGAGGCACTGCTCAGCGGCGCGGCATCTTTGCGTTTCAGCAAGGCGCGCTGGGCTTCGAGTTTGAAGCCTTTGACGATCAGCTCGCTGTCGAGTTTGCTGCCGCCTGACCACGTGACTTCCGACGGCGTTTTTTCCATCGACAGCAGCTTTTTGCCGGCCGCGTAGTCGCAGTTGTAGGTTTTTTGGCCGCGCTGCACTTGCCAATAAAACTCGCCTGCGGCGTAGGTGGTTTCCGCGTCGTAGCTGTAGAGCAGGTTGTAGGGCGTGCCTTGGTAGTTGGCGGTGCCGCCCGAGGCGCTCACGTTGGGCGCGCCGGTCAGGGGTTTGACCAAGCTCCAGCCGTCGGTGGCATCGACCAAAAAGCTGAAGCCGCGCCGCGCGTTGTAGAGCAAATACTCTTCCCAGCCGAACAGCTCGTCGCTATCGCCGGGTTCGTGGCCCATGCGGTGCTGAAAACCCACCACTTGCCAGGTGATGCCGTTGAGCTGCCCGGTGCTGCCCAGCGCGATCAGCGGGCGCACGGGTTCGTTTTGCTCGGCGTGGTACAGCTCGCCGCCCACGCCTTGGCGCAGGTCGATCAGGCTGTTGCACGAGGCGCAGGTCAGGCTCTTGGTCTGGCTCAGTTGCACCGCCACGGGCGCGCCGCAGTGGGGGCAGTCGAACTGGCGGCCTTTTTCGGACTTGGCGGACTCGGCTTTGAGGCCGGTCATTTTCAGTTCGTCGAGGGTGACGGCGCGGCCCAGCGTGAGTGCGGGCAGCGGGTCGCCGATCAGCGACGGGCTGTAGTCAATGCTCAGCACTTTGGCCGCGTCTTGGGCGCGCAGCTCGACCATGGCGAACTCGCGTCCAAGCGGCGGCAGGCGCGGCAATTCGCCTTGGGCGGAGCGTAGCGACACGGTTTCGTTGCTGCTGACGGTGTAGCTCACGCCGCTGATGGCGGTGGTGGCTCCGACGCGGAACTGCGCGGGCGTGGGCGCGCTGCGCTTGAGCGGGGCGGGGCGCGCAAAGACGTAAGCGCCGTTGTCTTCGCTCAGGCTGGCGCTGGTGCCGTCGTCCAGCATGGCGATCCACTCTGTCCAACTGCCTTCCCGGTACTGGTATTGCAGGCGGCCTACGAGGGTGAAGTTTTGGCCCTCCAGCACGCCGCTGGCACCCAGTTGCAGCAGGCTGTGGTCGTCAAACAGCTCGGCCATCTTGCCCAGGCGCTGCAAGACTTCGCCTTGGCGCACCACGGTGCTTTGGCAGTAGCCGCAGACGGCGTGGGTCGATTGGGCGCTTTTGAATTCAACCGGCGCGCCGCAGCCGGGGCAGGGCGCACGGTAGGCGCGTTGAGGCGATGCGTCAGCCACAGAAACGTGGGTGGCTTAGACCAGTTTTTTGAGCAGCTCGACCTTCTTGGCGTCGAATTCTTCGGCGGTCAAAATGCCTTTGGCCTTGAGATCGCCGAGCTTTTCCAGCATGGCGATGACTTCATCAGGGCTCATGGCGAGTACGGCGGGGGCGGTAACCGGCGTGATGGCCGCCGTTGCACCCGCAGGCACCGCAGCAGGGTGTGCGCCGCCGCCCAAGCCCGATTGCAGTTGCTGCGCCAGCAGTTGGCCCATCGCCAAGCCTGCGCCCAAGCCCATCGCATCGCCCGCCATGCTGCCACCGTTGCCGTTGCCCACGCCTTCGGCCAATTTGGGTATGGCTTGGGCGGTTTGGTACTGCATGAATTTGCCCATGTCGTTGCCGACCATGCCCATGCCGATCTTTTGATCCAGCACTTTTTGCAGCTCTTCGGGCAGCGACAGGTTTTGCACCGTCATCACTTCGAGCTTGAGGCCGATGCGCTCAAACTCGGGCGTGAGCTGGGTGGTCAGCGCTTGGGCAAATTGCAACTGGTTGGCGGCCAAGTCCAAGAAGGCCACGCCGCTGCCAGCAATGGCGCTGCTGATGTTTTGCAGCACCAAGCCGCGCAACTGGCCGTCCAAATCGCCCACGCTGTAGATCTCGCGCGTGCCCGAGATTTCGGTGTGCAGCCGTTTCGGGTCGGCCACGCGGTAGCTGTAGTTGCCAAAGGCGCGCAGCCGCACCGCGCCAAAGTCCGCATCGCGGATGGTGATGGGCTGGGGCGTGCCCCATTTGCAGTCGATTTGCTGGCGGGTGCTGAAGAAGTAAACGTCGCTCTTGAAAGGCGACTGAAACAGCTTGTCCCAGTTCTTCAGGTAGGTCAGCACCGGCAGCGTTTGCGTGGTGAGCTTGTGGGTGCCGGGGCCGAACACGTCAGCCACTTGGCCTTCGTTGACGAACAGCGCCATCTGCGACTCACGCACCACCAGCGTCGCGCCGTTTTGGATTTCCATGCCCGCCATGGGGAAGCGCCAAGCCAGCGTGCCGTCGCCGCTCTCAGTCCATTGAATGATGTCTATGAACTGTTTCTTGATGAAGTCCATCAGGCCCATGCGCGTCTCCGGCTGTGAAGTGATTTTGGGATGATACCGCCGCCGCTTGACGCTGCCCAGTCACCGCCTTGCACGGCATGCGGCTTTGAGCGCAGCAGGTTTGAGATAGCCCCTATCTACCAATTAGGCAAATCCAATTATCATTTTTGATGGTCTGCGCCTATGATTTCACCCATGCCGGTCAAACCTATAGCTTGATCGGTTGGCCCATCACCCGACATCTTCGACACCTCATCAGGAGCCTCCTATGACCGCAGCCAGCACCCGTCCCGAGATCAAGACCCTTGCCAACCTTCAAGCCGCCTTCGCTGGCGAGTCGATGGCGCACATCAAGTACC
>CALMOI010000277.1 GCA_937871735.1 uncultured Comamonadaceae bacterium | reverse complement strand
CGCGAAGTGGCTGGTGAAGCCGTTTGGCTGGTTGAGACTGATCTTCATTTAAAAAACTTTTGAAATGATATTTATAACATTTCACCGATTAAATCCAAAGTTCAAATAGGCAACGGCTGTTTGAGCAACTGGACAAGTTGGTGACGCATCTGATTGCCCAAAAGCAGCCACCACAAGCCCCGGCCAAAACCAAGCGCAAGGCTGCACCCAAGTTGAGCCCAGACGAGGTGACTCGCGCCCGCGATCTGCGCGCTCAAGGAATGAGCTTTGCCGAGATTGCCCGCTTGCTTGAGCGCTCGGAAGTTGCCATTCGCTACACGACCGGTTTCCCCGAAAAGCCTACCGCCTGAGCAGCAGCCACCCCCACCCCAACCTCACTTTAAGGAATCGATATGCCCAAAAACCCCCAAAACTTCGCTGGCTGCACGTGCTGCGTCCACAAGAGCGCCGCTAGCCCTGACGCAGGCCATGCGGTCTACACCCAAGCGGCACCCACTGACGGTTACGAAAACAAAGACGCACTGCTGGCTGCTTACACGCGGAACGAGGAGCTTGCCCAAGCGCTCTTGGAGCGTGGGGTTGTGCATCCTGACGATGCCCTTCAGCAAGAGCTGGATGACCAACAAGACCAGATTGAGGCTCTTGAATTCCTCTGGAATGAGCGCGGTGAACAGATCCATCAGTTGAACCTGCGGATCATTGAGCTGCAAGCTGAGTTGATTCGCTCGCTCAAGGCTCAGTTGGATGAGGCTGGTCTGTAAGGACATGAGCATGACTACCCAGTTGATCCAGTGGGCATCGGCTCCCAACTTGGTCGGTCTGCCCGGCATGCCCACCAGCCACTCAGGCGTGCTGCGCCAAGCGCAGGCCAAGTGCTGGCAGACCCGGCCCCGCGCCGGTCGCGGTCGCCCCGGCCTGGAGTACCGGGTGGCTGACCTACCCGCCGAGACGCAGCAAGCGCTGGCCGGTGTTGAATCGGCCCTGGTGCATGTGCGCCAAGCCCACGCAGCCAGTCAGCGCCAGCAAGCGGCCAGCCGCCGGGCTGATGCGGTTGCCGCCCACGGCGTGGTGTTGGAGGCGACCGGCGGTCTTGACCCGGCCAGCAACCCCAAGCTGGATGTGTTCCAGCGCTTTGAGATTTATCACCGCGCACGTGGCAGCTCGGCGTGGACGGCAATGCAAGAGTTTGTAGCTTTGTACAACCGTGGTGATGTTGAGGTGCATGCCCACACCCGCGCCGCGTTTGCACAGCTCACAGCCAAGACGCTGGACAAGTGGTACCGATGCTGGCGCGTTGATGGCGTGACCGCATTGCTGGCGCGCAAGCCCCGCAGTGACAAAGGCAAAACGGCGCTGGCCGGTGACGAGCAGCTTCACGGCGCGTTTTTGGCTGCTGTGGCCGAGATGCACGACCCGACTGCGCGCCAAGTGCATCGGGTGCTAGAGCAGCAGGTGGGCAAGTCGGCAGCGCCTTCTATCAGCACGGTGCGACGCTGGCTGGCTGATTTCAAGGTTGACCACGCAGCGGCGCTGCTCAAGTTCAAAAACCCAGATGGCTGGCGCAACAAGTACATGGTCGCATTTGGCAGCCAGAGCGACAACATCAACCGGCCCAATCAGCAATGGCAGCTGGACTCGACTATCGGTGACGCGCAGCAGCGTGCTGAGATCGCCTTCAACATCACTGATATGGAGACGGGCGAGATCCGTCGCCACGCAATCATTGCCGGCATTGATGTGTTTACCCGACGCGCCGCAGTCGTGGTGGCACGCACCAGCAACAGCAACGCCGTCAAGACTCTGATGCGCCAAGCCATCCGGGACTGGGGCAAGCCTGAGCAGGTCAAGACCGACAACGGCAAGGACTACACCGCAAAGGATTTTGACTTTGCGCTGACAAGCCTGGGCATTGAGCACTTGCTGTGTACGCCGTTCAGCCCGGATCAAAAACCATACATCGAGCGCTTCATTGGCACCTTGATGCATGACCTGTTTCCGATGTTGACCGGGTTTGTGGGGCACTCGGTGGCCGAGCGCAAGGCGATTGACTCGGGGCTGAGCTTTGCCCAGCGTTTTGGGCACGGCGGCGTGGATCTGCGCATGGATGTCGAGCAGCTGCGCCGCGTGATTGCGGGTTGGCTTGATGAGTACCACAACCGGGTGCATAGCGAGCTGCGCTGCACGCCCAACGAGATGGCTGCGCGCCATGTGACGCATGTGGTGCGGCTGGATGACCGGGCGCTTGACCGGTTCCTGATGCGGGTGGCCGGTAATGATCGTCGCGATGTCGGCAAAATACGGATCCGTTTTGACAACGGGCGGTTTGCTGCACCAGAGCTGGCAGCGTATGTCG
>CALMOI010000276.1 GCA_937871735.1 uncultured Comamonadaceae bacterium | reverse complement strand
TCAAGCCGCTTGCAGCACCGCCATCGCCTCTTGCGCGGCAACCCGGCCTTCGTCGGTGGGGATGACCCAGACTTGGACGGTGCTGCCTTCGGCGCTGATGCACATGGTGTCGTTGCCGGTGGCGCGGTAGTTGGCGGCGGGGTTCAGCGTCACGCCCAGGTAGCTCAGGCGCTGGGCCACGTCGGCGCGCAGGGCGGCGTCGTGTTCACCGATGCCGCCGGTAAAGGCCAGCACGTCCAAGCCGCCTAAGCAGGCGGTGAGCGCACCGGTTTCGCGCACCACGCGGTGGGTGTACATGGCGATGGCTTCGCGGGCGGCGGGCAGTTCGCTGGCGCGCAGGCGGCGCATGTCTGCCGTGAGGCCCGATACGCCCAGCAGGCCGCTTTGCTTGTACAGCAGGGTTTGGATGCGGTCGTGATCCCAGCCTTGCTCCATCAGGTGCAGCAGCACCCCGGCATCGAGTGAGCCGCTGCGGGTGCCCATCATCAAGCCGTCCAGCGCCGAGAAGCCCATCGTCGTCGCGGCGCTTTTGCCGCCGTGCGCGGCACACAGGCTGGAGCCGTTGCCCAGGTGCGCCATCACGACGCGGCTGGTGGCGCGCGGCGTCAGGCGCAGCAGCTGGCCCATCAAATACTGGTACGACAGGCCGTGGAAGCCGTAGCGGCGTATGCCCTGCTGCGTCAGCGCCCGGGGCAGCGCAAAGTTGTGCTCCACGGGCGGGATGTCGGCGTGAAAGGCGGTGTCAAAGCAGGCGATTTGCGGCACATCGGGCAGGGCGCGGCGGAAAGCTTCGACCCCTTCCAGGTTGTGCGGCTGGTGCAGCGGGGCCAGCGGGCACAGGGCGCGCAGCGTGGCCAGCAGGTCGTCGGTGACGCGCACCGGCTCGCGGTAGGTGGCCCCGCCGTGCACCACCCGGTGCGCCACGGCTTGCAGGCCGCGCCCCGCCGGAAAGCGCGTCAGCAGTTGCTGCAAGGCGGCCAGCGCGTCGTGAAACGGGTCGTCGCTGGTGACGGCGATTTGCTCGTCACCGCTCTGGCCGTCAGCGTCGCTGCGCCAAGTCAGGCGGATCGGGCCGGTGGCCGACTCCAGCCCCTCCAGATTACCGACCAGGGTGGCCGGGTCGGCGTCCAGCCCGTGCGTGGGGTACAGCGCGAACTTGAGGCTGGACGAGCCCGCGTTGACGGCCAGCACGGTCATGACTGCACCAAACGGTTGTGGTGCGCCACCAGCTTGACCAGCAAGGCCGAAGCGACGCGGGCAGTGGGGCCGTCGGCGCGGCTGGTCAGGGCGATGGGGATGCGCGCCCCCAGCACGATGCCCGAGGCGGTGGCTCCGCCCAGGTATTCGAGCTGCTTGGCCAGCATGTTGCCGGACTCCAAATCGGGCACGACCAAGATGTCGGCGTCACCGGCCACGGGCGATTCAATTTGCTTGATGCGCGCCGCGTGCATGGAGATGGCGTTGTCAAAGGCCAAGGGGCCGTCAAGCACGCCGCCGGTGATCTGGCCGCGCTGGGCCATCTTGCACAGGGCGGCAGCGTCCAACGTCGAGGGGATGCTGGGGTTGACGGTTTCCACGGCGGACAAAATCGCCACCTTGGGCAGCGCCGTGCCCATGATGCGGGCGAACTGGATCGCGTTTTGCACGATGTCGGCCTTTTCGCTCAAAGTCGGGTTGATGTTGAGCGCGGCGTCGGTAATCAGCAGGGGTTTGTCGTAGGTGGGCACGTCAAAGCGGAAAACGTGCGACATGCGGCGGGCAGTGCGCAGCACGGCGGTGGAGACCACGGCGTGGATCAGCTCGTCGGTGTGCAAGCTGCCCTTCATCAAGGCTTCGACTTGCTTGGCGGCGGCCATTTCGGCAGCGCGGGCCGAGGCGGCGTGGCTGTGCGGCACGGATTCGATGGTGATGCCGGTCAAGTCCAAGCCCAGCTCTTCGGCCAGCTCGCGCAGCTTGGCTTCGGGGCCAATCAGCACGGGGTCGATCAGGCCCAGGTGGGCCGAGTCCATCGCGCCCTTGAGCGAGTCTTGGTCGCACGGATGCACCACGCCGCAGCGCACGGCTGTCATGCCCGCGCCTTGGGCCAGCAGGTCGCGCAAACGGTTTTCGGGGTTGAACAGTTGGATGTGCGGTGCGGTGACGCGCGGGCGGCGCACCTTTTGCGTCGGGGCCATGACTTTGGCCTGACCGTAGAGCACGCGCTCGCCCTTTTGGTTGGTGACTTGGCAGTCCAGCTCCACGCGCTTGCGCTCGTCGTCTTTGGACAGCACGGTGACGGTGACGGTGAGCGTGTCGCCCACGCGCACCGGGCGGCTGAAGTGCAGCGCCTGCTCCAAATAAATGGTGCCCGGGCCGGGGAATACGGTGCCCAGCAGTGCCGAAATCAGCGCCCCACCCCACATGCCGTGGGCAATCACGCCGTGGAACAGCGTGGCATCGGCGTATTCCGCATCCAAGTGCGCCGGGTTGGTGTCGCCGGAGACAGCCGCGAAGGCTTCGATGTCGTTCAGCGTCAGCGTGCGCACGGTGCGGGCGCTTTGGCCGAGTTGGATTTCGTCGTAAGTGACGTTTTCAATGAATTCGGACGGATTGGTTTCAGCGGAAGACATCATGAGGAACCTTATGGCAGCAAATCAAGAAAGTGCGCGGCGCGGCAGCAAAGCCCGCGTCAGGCGACGGCGTGGCAGCCCGCATCCACGTAGATGGTTTGGCCGGTCATGCCCGAGGCGGCATCGCTGCACAAGAAGGCGGCCAGTTGCGCGATTTCATCGAGCGTGACCAAGCGGCCCAGCGGCGACTTGGCAATGGCTTTGGTCATCAGCTCATCAAACTGGTCGATGCCCGAGGCGGCGCGGGTCAAGATCGGGCCGGGCGAGACGGCATGGACGCGGATGCCCTTGGGGCCGAGTTCCAGCGCCATGTAGCGCACCAGCGATTCCAGCGCGGCCTTCACCGGGCCCATCAGGCCGTAATGCGGCACCGCTTCAGCCGCGCCCAAGTAGGTCATGGTGACAAAGCTGCCGCCGTGGCTCATGTGCGGCGCGCACAGCTTGGCCAAGTGCGCAAACGAGTGGCATGACACCTCCATCGCCCGTGAAAAGCCGATGCTGCTGCTGTCGATGACTTGCCCGTGCAACTCGGCCAGTGGGGCCCATGCAATGGAATGGATCACGAAGTCGAGTTGGCCCAGTTGCGCCACGGCGCGCTCCACCAGCTTTTCCAGCTCGCCGGGCTGCTCCACATCGCAGGGGTAAATCGGGATGTCCAGCTCTTGAGACAGCGGCTGCACAAAGCGCAGGGCTTTTTCATTCAGGCAAGTGCCCACCACATCGGCCCCGTGGAAGCGCGCCATGCGGGCGCAGCCGTAGGCGATGCTGTGCTCGTTCGCCAAACCCAAAATCAAACCCTTTTTGCCCGCCAACGGCAGCGTAGACACTGAGAAATTCATGGTAAACCCTTGCTAAAAATGACTTGCATCAAGATAACAGAGCCATTGATCAGGCCCGAGCCTGACGCGCTCAAAGCTTGATCCGCGTCAGGACTGCGGTGAGTTTGAGTGGTATGCGTGACGCAGGAATGAAACAACGACTCCGCCGTCATCAAAGCTTCACACCAGCGGCGTTGTGAGCTTGAACCAGGCACGCACGCAGCAGTTCCGTGGCCCGCGACGGCGTGGGCGAGCGCCGCGTGATGGTCGAAAACGTGCAGTCGTAGCGCAGCACGTCGGGCTGCACCGCCCGCATTTGCCCGGTTTGCACAAAGCTCACGGCGTAGTGTTCAGGCAAAAAGCCCAAAAAGCAGCCCGACAAAATCAGCGTGGCGACCGCTTCTTGGTCGTAGCCGGTGGCGCTGCGGCGCAGGTGCTGGCGGTGCGCCAAGTCCATGTTCGGCGAGTGGTAGCCCAGCCCGGCGAAGTCGTAGTGGCGCAAGTCGTCCCAACTTGGCACGGCGCTCTTACTGGCCTCGGACTGCCACAGCGCGTGCGGGCGGGCGCAGTACAGGCGCATGGTTTCGCCAAACAGCTCGTCGTAGCTCAGGCTGTCAGAGCGCCGGTGCTCGGGGATGATGCCGAGTTGGAACTGGCCATCCATCACGCCGCGCTCAATCACGCTCATCGTGCCGACGTGCAGGTGCAGCGCCACCTCGGGCGCGCGGGCACGAAACAGCGCCACCGCTTGCGCGATGTGCGCTTCGGGGTTGCTGGCGGTTTTGTCGAACACCGCCAAGTGCAATTGACCGCCCATGCGCTGGTGAATGTCGTCCACGCTGGCGCGAAAGGCATCAGTCGCGGCCAGCAGGCGCAGGGTTTCGGCATGGATGCGCTCGCCCTCGGGCGTGAGGGCAAAACCGGCGCGGCCCCGGCGGCACAGCGTCAGCCCGAGGCGGGTTTCCAGGTCTTTGATGTGGCGGCTGATGGTGGAGGTGGCAATGTTCAGCTCCAGCTCCGCCGCCGCCATGCCGCCGCACTCGACCACGCTTTTGAACACCCGCAGCAGCCGCACATCCATATCGCTGATTTGGCCCAGCACGGCGCGTTGTTTTACTTGCATAGTCTGTCAACTGAACATGGATAAATGGTTATTTTCAGAAGTATCGCGCAGCCCAACAAT
>CALMOI010000275.1 GCA_937871735.1 uncultured Comamonadaceae bacterium | reverse complement strand
GCCAAGCAAGAGCACTTTGAGGCGCAAAAATTCACCGAGTTGATTGGGAAGTGAGTCGCCTGCATCCGCTGATGAGGTGCTGATCCACTACTTCCAGCTCAGATTCAACTTTTTGTGAGTCGCTGCACAGTCGCGCAAATAGAGATTGATCAAACTTTGATAGGGGATGCCAACTTCTTCAGATACGGATTTGAAGTAGTTGATTGAATCCTCATCCAAACGAATGGTGATTTGCTTTTTCAGCTGTGCTGCATATGGGTTTTTGCGAGCATTCGAGAAATCGTATTCTTCGCGCATCTGAACACCTTTATGGGTAGAGTTTGGCTTCCCGAGAAGTTGCTTTTCGAGCCGAGATGATTCTGATCGTGTTGCCTTCACTGCGATAGCAGTGACAGACCACCAGCAATTTAAGGTTGCTGCTCAAGCCGATCAGAACGAATCGATCTTCATCGTCCGAGTGATCGGGATCATCAATCAATCGGGCTTGATCATCTCGGAAGGCCGACTTCGCATCTTCGAATGTGATGCCATGCTTGGTTGCATTGATTCGAGCCTTTTGCTCGTCCCATTCAAAGCGCAGTGTAGACATGTGTGCAATGTAATTACACTGTAGTGGCGTGTCAATGCTTGCTATCGAGGCTATTCAGGCTTGCGTGAAGCTACGCACTGCATTCTTCGGTCGCCATGCCTTGGAAACCGCTTCGTCAGTTTCGATGTACGGCCCGCCGATCAGGTCGATGCAGTAGGGCACGGCGGTGAAGATGCCGGGCACTTGCACTTGGCCCTCGGCATTGCGCAGGCCTTCCAGCGTTTCGGCGATGGCTTTGGGTTGGCCGGGCAGGTTGATGATCAGGCTCTGGTGCCGGATCACCGCCACTTGGCGCGACAAGATGGCGGTGGGCACAAAGCGCAGGCTGATTTGGCGCATTTGCTCGCCAAAGCCAGGCATTTCCTTGTGCGCCACGGCCAGCGTGGCTTCGGGGGTCACGTCGCGCAGGGCCGGGCCGGTGCCGCCGGTGGTCAGTACTAGCGCGCAGTGTTCGGTGTCCACCAGCTCGGTCAGCGCGGCGCTGATGGCGGCTTGCTCGTCAGGAATCAACCGGGCCACGAAAGTGATCGGGTTCTTCAGCGCCCGCGTCAGCCAGTCTTGCAGGGCGGGTAAGCCCTTGTCTTCGTAGATGCCGCTGGAGGCGCGGTCGCTGATGGACACAATGCCGATGGTGACGGGGGCGAAGGTCATGATGTGCTTACTCTTCCTCTGCTGAAATGCCGCTGATGTGCTCGCGCACCAGTTGGAAAATTTCGCGGTAGGCGCGGCTTTGGCGCGGAGCCAAGCCTTGCGAGACGGCGGCGTTGTCAACCGGCACCGCGTCTTTGCGGGCTTGGCGCACCAGTGCGCGCAGTTGCTGGGTGTCGGTGGCGGGGTATTGCTCAACCCACAGGCCAAATGCGTCATCGTTGGCGATCAGGCGGTCGCGCCACTGTTCGGCCAAGTGCAGCGCCATCGTGGCTTCGGCGGAGCCTTGGTGCAGCTCTTGCAGCGCGGCGCGCACGCCAGCCAAGGTGTCGGGGTCAAGCAGGCGCATCAGCTTGCCAACGAATTGCATTTGGCGGCGCTTGCCTTCAAAGTTGGTGATGCGCTTGGCTTCGGTCAGCGCGTCAACCAGTTTTTCTGACAGGTTCAAGCGAGCCAGACGTTCGGGGCGCATGGACAGCAGTTCGGTGCCGAGTTTTTGCAGCTCGGTGCTTTCGCGTTTGAGGTCGGTGCGGCTGGACTCGTCGGTGCCTTTGAGTTCACGTTTGAGTTCGAGATCGAGCTCGCTGCCTTCGGCAACGAATTGACCACGAACGTAATAGCCTTTTTTGGGTTTGCGGGACATGGAAGTGCCAAGAAGGCAGGTAGAAGAGACGGCAAGTATCATAGCCGCCACCATGAAAAAACTTCCCTCCACCTTTGCTGGCGGCGTCGCCGGTCATCCCGAACCCGGCTTCAGCTACAGCCGCGCCTTTTTTGAAGACTTGGTGGACACCGCTTTGGCCCACGCCAAGCAGCTCGGTGCCACCAACGCCGGGGCCGAAGCCTCTGAGGGTTGCGGCCTGAGCGTGAGCGTGCGCAAGGGCGAACTGGAAAATGTGGAGCGCAACCGCGACAAGTCGCTTGGCGTGACGGTGTACGTCGGCCAGCGCCGAGGCAATGCCAGTACGTCCGATTTTTCACGCGCCGCCATTGAGCAAACCGTGCAAGCCGCGTTCGACATTGCCCGCTTCACTGCTGAAGACCCGGTGGCCGGTTTGCCTGATTTAGAGGACATCGCCACCGAGCAGCGCGATCTGGATTTGTTCCACCCTTGGAACGTGACCAGCGAGCAAGCCGCGCAAATGGCGCTGGAATGCGAAGAAGCGGCGCTCAAGACCAGCAAGAAAATCACCAACAGCGAAGGCGCTGGCGTGTCGGCGCAGCAAAGCCATTTTTTCAGCGCACACACGCACGGTTTTCGCGGAGGCTACGCCAGCTCGCGCCACAGCTTGTCGCTGGCACCGATTGCGGGCAAGGGTGCCAACATGCAGCGCGATGCGTGGTACAGCTCCATGCGCAGTGCCCAAGAGCTGGCTTCGCCCGCTGCCGTGGGCCGCTACGCCGCTGAGCGCGCCCTGAGCCGCCTCAAGAGCCGCAAGATCGCTACCACCGAGTGCCCGGTGCTGTTTGAGTCGCCGCTGGCTGCGGGCTTGCTGGGCGGCTTTGTGCAGGCGGTGAGCGGCGGTTCGCTGTACCGCAAGAGCAGCTTCTTGCTCGATTCGCTGGGCAAAACCGTGTTCCCCGAGCACATCGACATTCACGAAGACCCGTTCGTGCTGCGCGGCAAAGGCAGCTCGCCATTTGACGATGAAGGCGTCCGGGTGCGTGAGCGCCAAGTGGTGGATGCGGGCCGGGTGGAAGGCTATTTTTTGAGCACTTATTCAGCGCGCAAGCTGGGCATGAAAACCACCGGCAACGCGGGCGGCTCGCACAACTTGACGATGACCTCGCGCCTGACCCAGCCCGGCGACAACTTGGACGAGATGCTGAAGAAACTCGGCACCGGCCTGTTCGTCATCGAGCTGATGGGCCAGGGCGTGAACTACGTCACGGGTGATTACTCGCGCGGTGCCTCAGGCTTTTGGGTCGAGAACGGCGAGATTGCTTACCCGGTGCATGAAATCACCATCGCAGGCAACTTGAAAACCATGCTGGAAGGCATTGAAGCCGTGGGCGCTGATGCCTATAACTACGGTGCCAAAACGGTGGGTTCTATCTTGGTCAATCGCCTGAAGGTGGCCGGTAGTTAAAAGGTGCTTTGATTCAACGCAAACAAAGCGTAGCCTGTGAGGATGAAAAACCTCACAGTTCTCGTTTTGTCCCTGCTTGCTGGTGTAAGCAGTCCGTTGATGGTGATGGCGCAAACCCCGGCTGTGGCGGCGAGTGCTGCCAGTGCGCCTGCCGCGCTGGCGGTCAAGCTAGATCCTGAAAAAAGCCCACGCTACCCGTGGCAAGCCTTGCCGCCACGCGCCACGGCGGATGCGTATTTCACCAATCTGAAAGACGGCGACAAGATCGAAACCCCGTTTCGAGCGACGTTTGGTTTATCAGGTGGTTGGGGCTTGGCCCCGATTGCCAAGCCGATGAACGGGCGCAACGGCCATCATCACCTGTTGGTGAACCGGGAGTTGCCGCTCGACTTCAAGCAGGCGCTGCCGTTTGATGAGCGCTACATCCACTTCGGCAAAGGTCAAATGGAGACGGTGCTGAATTTCCCGCCCGGAACCTATAACTTGCGCTTGCTGTTGGCCGATGACCAGCATTTACCGCATTACGTTTACAGCAAGCCGCTGCACATCACCGTGACCCGCAAGCGCGATGACGTAGACCCGAAAACGTTGGTTCAAAAGGGCGTGGCGCTGCTCAATTTGACAGACGGGCAGCGTGTGAAACCACCGTTTCGGGTGCAGTTCCACGCTTCAGGGCTGAATATTGGCAACTCGGTGCAGAAAGAGGCGGGCACGGGGCACTTTCGCCTGACCGTCACGCCGCAAACGGGCAAACCGGTGGAAATGTTGTTCCCGAATGGCGAAACCGAAACTTGGCTGGCTCCGCCCGCTGGAGCCTACATCCTGAAGCTGGATTTGGTGGACAACGTCAACCCGAGCGCTTTGCTGTCTGAAGCGCAGCCGCTGACGCTGCGGGTTGATTGAACTAGGCGGCGTTCAGCCCGCCAGTGCCGCTTTGACGGCGGCGCTGACCAAGCCCATGTCAGCTTTGCCGGCCAGTTGGGCTTTCACCGCGCCCATGACTTTGCCCATGTCGCCGGGGCCTTTGGCACCCAAGTCGGTGACGATGGCTTGCACGGCTGCCTTGATCTCGTCAGCGGACAAACGCACTGGCAAATAAGCCTCCAGCACTTTCATTTCAGCGGCTTCTTTGTCGGCCAAGTCTTGACGCTCGGCTTGCAGGTAAGCCGCTACGCTGTCTTTGCGTTGCTTGATCAGCTTGTCCACGATGGCGACCACGGCCACATCGTCCAAGGTGATGCGTTCATCAACTTCTTTTTGCTTGCAGGCGGCCAGCAGCAAGCGGATGGTGCCCAGGCGC
>CALMOI010000274.1 GCA_937871735.1 uncultured Comamonadaceae bacterium | reverse complement strand
TGCGGCCGTCGCCCATCACGCCCACGCTCTTGACGGGCAGGAAGACGGTGAAGGCTTGGCTGGTGAGTTGGTACCAGGTTTTACCGGTGGCTTCATCCTTGAAGTTATGCAACTCTTCAATGAAGATGGCGTCGGCTCGGCGCAGCAAGTCGGCGTACTCTTTTTTGACTTCGCCCAAGATGCGCACGCCCAGGCCTGGGCCGGGGAAAGGATGGCGGTAGACCATGTCGTGCGGCAAGCCCAGCGCCACGCCAAGTTCGCGCACCTCGTCTTTGAACAGATCGCGCAAGGGTTCCAGCAGCTTGAGGCCCAACTGCTCAGGCAGTCCGCCCACGTTGTGGTGGCTTTTGATGGTGACGGCTTTTTTGCTCTTGGCACCGCCCGATTCGATCACGTCAGGATAAATGGTGCCCTGCGCGAGCCATTTGGCGCCTTTAACAGTTGCCGCATCGCCGCTTGCTGCACTTTTAGTAGCATCCGATGACACCAGGCGTGCCGCTGCAGCCTTAAACACTTCTACAAACTCGCGTCCGATGATCTTGCGCTTGGCCTCCGGGTCGCTGACACCTGCCAGATGACCGAGGAATTGGTCTGCAGCATCAACACGGATCACCTTCGCATGCAGCTTGCCGACGAACATGTCCATGACCATGTCGCCTTCGTTCAGGCGCAACAGGCCGTGGTCGACGAACACGCAGGTGAGCTGGTCGCCAATGGCGCGGTGAATCAGGGCAGCAGCCACGGAAGAATCCACACCGCCGGACAGGCCGAGGATGACTTCTTCGTCGCCCACTTGCGCTTTGATGGCGGCGACAGCTTCGGCAATGTGGTCACGCATGACCCAGTCAGGCTTGGCGCCGCAGATGCCAATCACAAAACGCTCTAGCAAGGCCTGGCCTTGCACCGTGTGGGTGACTTCGGGATGGAACTGAACCGCGTAGAAGTGCCTGGATTCGTCAGCCATGCCCGCAATAGGGCACGAGTCGGTTGACGCCATCAGCTTGAAGCCTGGGGGCATTTCGGTGACCTTGTCACCATGGCTCATCCAGACATTGAGCATGCCGTGGCCGTCTGGCGTGGTGAAGTCAGCGATGTCTTTGAGCAATGCGGTGTGGCCGCGCGCACGCACAGCCGCAAAGCCAAATTCGCGCTGATGACCGCTTTCTACCTTGCCGCCCAGTTGGTGCGCCATGGTTTGCATGCCGTAGCAAATGCCCAGCACGGGCACGCCCAGGTCAAACACAGCCTGGGGTGCTTTATCGGTGGTGTCTTCGTAGACGCTGGCGTGGCTGCCAGACAGGATGACGCCTTTGAGCGTGCCGTCTTTGGCGTAGTCGCGCACCCAGTCGTCGCTCACGTCACAGGGGTGAACCTCGCAGTACACATGTGCTTCGCGCACGCGGCGGGCAATCAGCTGGGTGACTTGGGAGCCGAAATCGAGAATGAGTATTTTCTGGTGCTGCATGGATCGCGTGAAAAAGGCACTGTCAAAAAAGGGAAACGTCAGGCTTGATTGTCGCCGATGGGGTCTGGCTTCAAAATCCAGCGCATGGCCAAAGCAAGAATGCTCAGCGCAGCCATCATGGCAGGAAGCAACCAGATGCCCAGTTGCGCGGCGGTCTGCAAGGCGCTTGGTGCGGGGTCAAACTTTAAAACAAGTACGCCGTTGACCGGGTTGACATCGGTCTTGCCATGGCACGTACCGCAGCGCTCTTGGTTCTTAACGGGGTAGATCACACTCAGACCCGATGAGAGCGCCGTGTTTTCCCAAATGACCTTGGGTCCGGAAATCTCACCACACGATTTTTGCAGGCAAAGGCCGTGCAAGGTGGATTCTTCGCTGTTGCCCAGGTTGCCCAGATTGGAAGCAAAGCGGATTTGCCCAGCGGTATTGAGCAAAAAGGCGTCCCGCATGCCGGCCAGCTTGGCCGCGGCGGCCACGATGTCGCTGATACCCGCCAAATCGCGTTTGAGCATGGCATTTTGCAGGCTGACCTCAAACAGGCTGGCCACGCGAAGGGATGAGGCCTGGTATTCGTCGCGCAGGGTTTTTTGCCACACCCAGGCCGAAGCCGCCAACATGGCCACGGCACAAACCGCAAAAAACAGAGCGAGAGGCAAGGCCAGCTTGGCAGGATGCGCGCTGCTGGCAGGGTTCGGTGGCGGTTGCAGTGACGGTTGCTGTGGCGGTGGCGGGCCTTCTGTGGGAACGAAGTCTGTCGTTGGCGTGTTGCTCATGAGGGGCTCAGCTTCGGTCTGCTGCATAGGAATGAAAAAAGGGGCCAGCATTTGCTGACCCCTTTTGTAACTCAAAAACCCGTCGGTTTGATCAGGCGAGCGGTGGGCAACGCAGATTTTGACCTGGATAAATTTTGTCTGGGTGAGTCAACATGGGTTTGTTGGCTTCAAAAATGACGGGGTACTTGTTGGCGTCACCATAAACCGCCTTGGCGATCTTGGACAGGTTGTCGCCAGAAACCACCATGTGGTAAGTGGACTGGTCGGCTGGCTCGGAAGCTTGCATCTCATCGGCCACACCGGCCACGCCATGCACGTTACCGCAGCACAGCACGACTTTTTCTTGGGTTGCCTGGCTGTCGACCAGACCCGCCACGGTGACGATTTGGTCAGCGCCGTTGAAGGTGATGTTCAGGTCATCAGCAGGCAGGTTCTGCGTGCGCAGGTAGCCCTTGATGGCATCTGACACGGCGGCGTTGGCAGCCGCTGCTTTTTCTTCGTTGCTGGGCTCAGCAACCACAGCAGCAACTTCTGGCTTGTGGCCAAACAGTTTTTCGCCAGCTTCTTTAAAAAATGAAATCATTCCCATGAAATTCTCCTGCGGTTAATGTAAGGAACCCGGTTTGTACACCAGCGCCATGACAGTTCGTCATGGGCAAACCCCAATTCACACAATTCTGTGACTTCTGTGTCAATCCGCACGGTAGTTGGGCGCTTCTTTGGTGATCTGCACGTCATGGACATGGCTTTCGCGCATGCCGGCTGCCGTGATCTGCACAAATTCGGCCTTGGTCTTCATGTCGTCAATCGTGGCGCAACCGCAGTAGCCCATGCTGGCACGCACACCACCTGCCATTTGGTAGACGATGGACACCATCGAGCCTTTGTAAGGCACGCGGCCTTCAATGCCTTCGGGCACCAGCTTGTCGGCGTTGGGGTTGCCGGTGCTGGATTCTTGAAAGTAGCGGTCTGCACTGCCCTGCTGCATGGCTCCAATGCTGCCCATGCCCCTGTAGCTTTTGTAGCTGCGGCCCTGGTACAGCACGATTTCGCCAGGGGCCTCTTCGGTGCCCGCAAACATGCCGCCCATCATCACGGTGCTGGCACCTGCGGCCAGGGCTTTGGCGATGTCACCGCTGTAGCGGATACCACCGTCGGCAATCAAGGGGATGCCTGAGCCGCGCAGGGCCGTTGCCACGTTGTCAATCGCTGTGATTTGGGGCACGCCCACGCCAGCCACAATGCGTGTGGTACAGATCGAGCCTGGGCCAATGCCTACTTTGACAGCATCGGCGCCCGCCTCTGCCAAGGCCAAGGCAGCAGCGCCCGTGGCGATGTTGCCGCCAATCACGTCGATTTGCGGGTAGTTGCGCTTGACCCAGCGCACGCGTTCGATCACGCCGTGGCTGTGGCCATGGGCGGTATCTACCACGATGGCATCCACGCCGGCCTTGACCAGCGCTTCAACGCGCTCTTCAGTGCCCTCGCCTACGCCAACGGCTGCGCCCACGCGCAAACGTCCAGCGGCATCGCGTGCGGCATTGGGGAAGCTGGTTTGCTTGGTGATGTCCTTCACCGTGATCAGGCCTCTGAGCTCAAAGGCGTCGTTGACCACCAAAATCCG
>CALMOI010000273.1 GCA_937871735.1 uncultured Comamonadaceae bacterium | reverse complement strand
TGCTTGCGCAATTTTTGCAATTCCTGTTCTCTGGCCTGACGGTGGGGGCCACCTACGCGCTGGCGGCGCTGGGCTTCACGCTGATCTACAACGCCAGCCACGTCATCAACTTTGCGCAGGGTGAATTCATCATGCTGGGCGGCATGTTGGCGGTGGTGTTCGGCCAAGCTGGGTTTCCGCTGCCGGTGGTGCTGCTGCTGGCGGTGGCGCTGCCTGCGGTAGTCGGGGTGCTGCTGGAAAAGCTGGCGATTGAGCCGGTCAAGGGCGCTGAGCCGGTGACGCTGATCATCATCACCATCGGGGCTTCGCTGGTGATTCGCGGGCTGGTGCAAGTTTGGTTGGGCAAGGGCACTTACAGCCTCGCGCCGTTTTCTGGCGATGCGCCCATTGAACTGTTCGGTGCCACGCTGATGCCGCAAAGTCTGTGGGTGCTGGGCGTGACAGCGCTGGTGGTGGTGGCGCTGTGGTACTTCTTCAGCCGCACGCTCAGCGGCAAAGCGATGCTGGCGACTTCGTTCAACCGGGTGGCGGCGGAGCTGGTGGGCATCAACACCAACGGGGTGCTGTTCCTGAGCTTTGCGCTGTCGGCGGCGCTGGGTGCGCTGGGCGGCATTTTGGTGACGCCGATCACGCTGACTTCCTACGACGTGGGCATCATGCTCGGCCTCAAGGGCTTTGTGGCGGTGGTGGTGGGCGGCTTGGGCAGCGGTTTGGGCGCGGTGGTTGGCGGGCTGCTGGTGGGCGTGCTGGAGGCGATGGGCGCGGGCTACATCTCGTCGGCCTACAAAGACGCCATGCCCTTCGTGCTGATCTTGCTGATTTTGTTTTTCATGCCGCGTGGCCTGTTTGGCGGCGCGTCTACCGACCGGGTGTAAGCCATGAACAAACACGTTTACACCGGGCTTTACGTCTTGATCGCGGTGCTGCTGGTGTTGCCGCTGGTGCTGCCCAACAGCTATTACATGGATCTGGCGATCCGCATGGCCATCAACGCCACCATCGTGCTGGGGCTGAATTTGCTGATCGGCTTTGCCGGGCAAATCAGCCTGGGACACGCGGGTTTTCTGGGCATTGGGGCTTACGCCACGGCAGTGCTGCCCACGCATTTCGGCTGGCATCCGGCGCTGGCAATGGCGGCGGGCGCGCTGGTCACGGCGCTGATTGCGGGCGTGGTGGCGCGGCCCATCTTCAAGCTCAAAGGCAATTATTTGGCGATGGCCACGCTGGGGCTGGGCATCATCATCAACATCGCACTGCGCAACGAAGCGGCTTGGACGGGCGGCCCCGACGGCATGCCCGTGCCCGCCATGAGTCTGCTGGGTTGGGAACTGAGCGGCGACAAGCACTGGTACTGGGTGGTGGCGCTGCTGCTGTCGGTCAGCGTTTGGGCGTCGCTGAATTTGATCGACTCGCCGTTTGGCCGGGCGCTGCGGGCTTTGCATGGCTCGGAGGTCGCCTCGCAGGTGGTGGGGGTGGATGTGGTGCGCTACAAGGTCGCAATTTTTGTGCTCTCGGCGGTGTTTGCCAGCCTGATGGGGAGCGTGACTGCGCATTACGTGGGCTTTGTCACGCCCAACTTCGCCGACTTCTTCCACTCCATTGAGCTGGTGACGATGGTGGTGGTGGGCGGCATGGCCTCGGTGTACGGCTCGGTGCTGGGCGCGGTGCTGCTGACCGCCTTGCCCCAGGCGCTCGCCACCTTCGAAGGCTGGGAAACCGTGGTGTTCGGCGCAGTGCTGATGCTGTGCATGATTTTCCTGCCCAAGGGGCTGGTGCCCACCTTGGCCGCCCGACTGGGCAAGGGGAACTGAAATATGGCCTTGCTTGAAGTTGAAAACCTGTCGATCCACTTCGGGGGCGTGAAGGCGGTGCAAAACGTCTCGTTCCAGATTGAGGCGGGCATTGTCTACGCGGT
>CALMOI010000272.1 GCA_937871735.1 uncultured Comamonadaceae bacterium | reverse complement strand
CCATCGCCGCTTCCACGCCATAGGCCAAGCCCGTCAACAGGTTGCGCCCGAGGCCCAGACTCATGCGCAACATGCCGAGCAGCCGCAAGGGGCTGTGCAGCAAGCCGTACAGCAGCGCGCCCAGCGCGCCCGTCAGGCCATCGGCTTTGATGAAGTAGGTCTGCGCGGCTTCATTGCGCTCATAGGCTTCCATTGCCTCGACCGGGCGATCTGGCCGGTTGATGGATGCGGTGACGATGTCGTGTCCCAACTCGCGCAGCTGCTTGATTTCACGCAAGATAAAGGTGTGAGAAATCGCCGGATAGGCGCTGACCAAGTAGGCCAAGGGTGGGGCTGTGGTGGTCATGATGATGTGCTATTGGACGTGGAAGAGGGCGCGGTGGGGCTGGTCAGTGTCCGTGCAGGCACGCCGCCGACGCGGGCACGGGCGGGCACATTGCGCGTGACCACGGCATTGGCTCCAACCACGCAGCTGTCTCCCAATTCAACCCCCTTGAGCACGACTGCGCCCCGGCCTATCCAGACGTTGCGCCCAACTTGAATGGGTGCGCTGTCGTGGCCGCTGTGGCGAATGCTGGTGTCGCTCAAGCGGTGGTTGGCATCACGCAAGCTGCTGTATTCGCCGATCATGGTGCCGTCGCCGAGTGTCACGCTGTCAAAGGCGACGATGTGTACGCCGCGCGACAGCACCACGCCGTTGCCAATGTCGATACGGCCTGGGCCTTGGGTTTCTAAGTACACGCCGGGGTAAATCATCGCGTCGCGCCCCAGTTGAATGTTGCGCGTGCCATGCAGTTCCACCGGGCCGAGTACGACATTGGACGGGTGTACTCGCCGACCGCAGCCTTCTTGCAAGCGGGCGATGCTCCACAAGCGCAGCGCTCGTTCACCCGGCACCCGTCGTAGCCAAGCCAGCGGGGCCAGTAATGCAGCCAGCCCTGCCTTGATGCCGCCGGATGCGGCAGCGTCAGGCTCACGGTAATCGACAAAGCCAACCTCGGCTTGCGCCCGGTGTGCCCGTCGCCATTTGAGCTGCCCCAAAAGCGCGGGAATTTTTTGAAAATGCGCATGCACTGCGTACTGCCAGCACAACCCCGTCTGGCCCGGTGCCTTCCAAGCACAGCGCCGCGCTGTGCGGGCGATGTAGGCCAGCGCCAGCACAGCCATGACCCACGCGGCAGGCCGGTACAGCGCCAGCGCCAGTACAAACACCAGCGGGGCCAGCATGAAGATGAAGCCGTGGATGAAGTCGCGGCGCGATTCTTTTTGCCACAGCACATCGCCGCGCAGACGCATGCGTTCGGCCACCTCGGCGTAAGCAATGCCTGATCGGTAGGCGCGCAACCAGTACGAGCGCAATGTGGTGATGGCCAAATCGTGGCGTGTCATGGGTGCGTCGATGTGCTCAATGGCCCAGCCGGCGGCGCGCAACCGGGCGCACATCTCAGGTTCTTCACCGGCTTTGAGCTGCGGATCAAAACCGTTGACTTGCACCAATGCGGCGCGGCGCACCAGCACATCGCCTCCAAAATACAGCGTGCGGCCTACGGGGTACACCCAGTCCAAGTCCAGCACCCGGGTGTACAGCGACTGCTCCGGGCGAGACTCGCGGCGGTGGCCCCAAGCGGCGCACAAGCTGGAGTCGGCCAAAGTACGCCGCGCAGTTTGCACAAAGTCGGGATGTAACTCGGTGTCACCGTCTAAAAACAAAATGAACTCGCCGCACGCTTGCTGCCAGCCCAAGTTACGCGCTTTGGCGGCGCAGGGAGATGGGTCTTCCAGCAGCAGCGCCTGTACGCCCAAGCCGCTGGCGCGCGCCATGCTGCCATCGGTTGAGCGCGAATCGACGTAAATCAACTCGTAGCGCAGGCCGCCCCAGTTCGCCGCTTGCACCGACTGGATGCAGCGCACCAGCCGCTCGCCCTCATTGCGACCAATGATGACGACGGACACGTCCAGCGCGTCGGCCCCTTGGTTTTGTGCCGCAGGGTCGGCAGTGACGGAGGCTGGATGAGTCTGTGGCATAAGCAAAGCGGTTAATTTTT
>CALMOI010000271.1 GCA_937871735.1 uncultured Comamonadaceae bacterium | reverse complement strand
CCCATTCAATCGCTAAAAAACCACTCGCGCCCCAGCGTCCGTGGTGCTTGCGGTAGTACAGCATGGCGCTGCGCATACGCCAACTTTCCAGTTGCGACCCCGACTTGGACACGCGTGCCTTCTTGACCGTTTTGGCCGACTCACCGCCGATGTGCATGGCTTTGAGCGTCGGCCAGTAGTGAATGTGGTAGCCGCTGGCTTGCATGCGTCGGCACAAATCCACTTCTTCGTAGTACATGAAAAAGCGCTCGTCAAAACCTTTCAGCTCGGTGAACACCCGCGTGGGGATGAAGACGAAGGCACCAGGAATCCAATCGACCTCGGCGGCTTGCTCAGGGTCGGCCCAGCGCCGATCAAGCCGTGCAAACTGGCGGCTGTGTGGGTAGCGCGCTGCCAAGCCTGAGAGGGTGTAAACCTCGTCGCGCAGGCGCGGAAACATGCGCGCCGAGGGCTGGCGGCTGCCATCAACACCGCGCAATTCGCCCCCCGCCAAGCCGACGCCACTTTGTTGGCGCATCAGCGCCACGCCGCGTTGCAGCGCGCCAGCTTCGGGCACGGCATCGGGGTTGAGCAGCAGCAAAAATTCGCCTTGCGCTTGTCGCGCGGCCAAGTTGTTGCCAGCGGCAAAGCCCAAGTTGTCGGGGCTGGCGGTCAGTTTGACCCAAGGATGGCGCTCGCGCACCACGCGCACGGTGTCGTCGCGCGAGGCGTTATCGACCAGCAGCACTTCGGCGCTCAGACCAGCAGCGATTTCTGTAGCGAGCTGGTTGAGCAGCCCGTCCATCAGGTGCGCTGAGTTGTAGGTGACGATCAGGATGGAGAGGTCCATGGTCAGGGCGGCAGTGCGCATCAAGTGGGTGGGACAGGGGGGAACCTGTCAAAAATGCGCCCCAACGCGGCCACATTGGCGGGCAGGTCGAAGTCGCGGCGGACTTGTTCACGGGCAGCCAGGGCCAGCGGCTGGCGCAAAGCGGGTTCTTGGATCAGGCGCTGGAGTTGCTGTGTCAGGCTGTCAATGTCGCCGGGAGTGGCCAAGAGGCCGGTGCGTTCGTGCTGGATCAGCTCAGGAATGCCGTTGACCGGCGTGGTCACACACGGCACGCCGCTGGACATGGCTTCCATCAGCACCACCGGAATGCCTTCAGCCAAACTGGGCAGCACAAAAATATCGGCCTTGGCCAGCTCGGCGCGCACGCCGTCTTGGTTGATGGCCCCGGTCAAAGTGATGTGGCTGGCCAGCTTGAGCGTGGCGATGGCTTGGTCGATGCGCTCACGATCGGGCCCCGCACCCACCATCGTGAGGTGAAACGCCAGCCCGCTATCACGCAACCGGCCACAGGCTTGCACCAGCAGCACTTGGCATTTGGCGGGAGTCAGGCGGCCCACGCACAGCAACTGGGCCACTGTGCCGGGCTCGCGCAGCCGAAAATCGAACTGCGCCGGGTTGACGCCGAGGCGGCAAACTTGGAATTTAGGCCAGTGATCGGGGTGGCTGATGCGCATCAACTGCCCACGCGCAAATTGGCTGATGCAAATCACCGCATCAGCTTCTTGCATTTTCAAAGCCAGATGCTGGCCGGGCACGTCGTCAAATTCGTCGGGGCCGTGGATGGTGTAGGAGAGGTGACAGCCATTCAAGCGCTTGACCAGCACGCCCACCGTAGCGCCCGCATTGCCGAAATGCACGTGCAGATGGCGGCGTTGCTGTCGCTGCATCCACCGCGCCACCATCGCCGCTTCCAC
>CALMOI010000270.1 GCA_937871735.1 uncultured Comamonadaceae bacterium | reverse complement strand
CGTCAGCGCGCACTTTGGCGACCAGCTCGCGCAGCGCGGCGTTCATTTCGATGCCTTCAATGTCCACGGCCAAGCGCGGCGGCGAGGCGATGAAGGTTTGCGTGGCCTTGAGCGCCGTGTCTGATTCCAAGGTGACGCGCGAGTAATCAGGCGCGGGCCAAATCCGCACCGCGATGATGCTGGCCCCCCACGCAAGGTGCTGGCGACCCAGCAACAGCACCAGCGCACCGGTTTGCAGCAGCGCACGCCGAGGTCGATTCACCTGTGCAGACGCGGCGGGGCTGGTTGGTGCGACAACAAAATGGCGAGTGCTCATGACAAAGGGCTCAGCAAGGCCAGTCCGACGGCGGTGCGCGCTTCGCACAGGGCGAGGCGGCTGTCATCAGGCTGGGTTTCAAGGTGGATCACGAGGTCGGCGGTGGGCAACATGCCCGCCGCTTGTTCGGGCCATTCGGCCAGTTTCAGACCGGGGCTGGCGAACAGATCGCGGAACCCGGCTTCTTCCCATTCGCGGGGGTCGCTGAAGCGGTAGAAGTCGAAATGCCAAATCGCCAAGTCGCCCGCTTGGTGCGGTTCGACCACGGCGTAGGTCGGGCTTTTGATGCGGCCTGTCACGCCCAAGGTGCGCAGCAGATGGCGCACCAACGTGGTTTTGCCCGCGCCCAAGTCGCCGTGCAGTTCAAGGTACGCATTGCGCAGGGCGGGCTGGGCGGCCAAGTGCTGGGCAAAGGCGCAGGTGTCGTCCTCGCTGGCCCAAACCAGACGCAAAACGGGGGGGGCCGGTGTTTCTACAATCGGCTGGTGATATTCAACGGCGCTCAGATCGATCCTCATCAGTTGCTGGCCCACCTTCAGCAGTGGGCGGCTGAGTTGGGATTTTCGCAAATCGGTGTGACGGGTGTCGATTTGGCCACCGCCGAACCCGGATTGCAGGCATGGTTAGCTAACGGCTTTCACGGCAGTATGGACTACATGGCCGCGCACGGTTTGAAGCGCGCCCGCCCCGCCGAGCTGGTGCCGGGCACCGTCAGCGTCATCACCGCCCGCATGGACTACCTGCCGCGCCACGGCCCCGCCGACTGGCGCGAGGCGGAATGGGCACGCTTGCAGCGTCCGCACGAAGGCATCATTTCCGTCTACGCCCGAGGCCGCGACTACCACAAGGTGCTGCGCGCCCGCCTGCAAAAGCTGCAAACCCGCATGGCCGATGCCCTAGGCCCATTCGGCCACCGCGTCTTCACCGATTCCGCCCCGGTGCTGGAAGCCGAACTGGCCGCCCGCAGCGGCCAAGGCTGGCGCGGCAAGCACACGCTGGTCTTGAGCCGCGAAGCCGGGTCGATGTTCTTTTTGGGCGAAATCTACGTGGACATGGCCTTGCCCGCCACCGCACCCGTCGCGGCCCACTGCGGCAGTTGCCAAGCCTGCATCACGCAGTGCCCGACGCAGGCCATCGTCGCGCCGCAACGGCTGGATGCGCGCCGCTGCATCTCGTACCTGACCATTGAACACGCCGGGCCGATACCGCTAGAACTGCGCCCTTTGATCGGCAACCGCATCTACGGCTGCGACGACTGCCAACTGGCCTGCCCGTGGAACAAATTTGCCCAGCGCAGCCCGCTGCCCGACTTTGACGAACGCGCCGGACTGAGCGGCGCAGCCCTGACCCACCTGCTGGCGTGGACGGAGGGCGAATTTTTGCGCTACACCGAAGGCAGCCCCATCCGCCGCATCGGCCACGCCCGCTGGCTGCGCAACGTGGCGCTGGCGCTAGGCAACGCGTTGCGCACTGAGCTGGACGCGCCTGCCGCGCAGGCCATGCGTGCGGCGCTGGCGCAGCGGCTGGAACACCCGGACGAGGTGGTGCGGGAGCAGGTGGGGTGGGCGCTGGCTCAGAACCGTACAAATTAGTGGACGGATTCGGTGATTT
>CALMOI010000269.1 GCA_937871735.1 uncultured Comamonadaceae bacterium | reverse complement strand
CACAGGTAAATGCTGTAGCCATAGGTTGACTCCACCCCCGCCAGGCGGTTGCGCATCACATTGGCAAACACCAGCGTGTAAATCGAAATCATGGCCAGCGGCTGGATCAGCACCCACGCCCCGCCCAGCACCGAGCCCTTGAACTGCGCCTCGATGTCGCGCCGCACGCTGCCCGCAATAAACGCCCTGAAGCGCAGCACATCGCGCACGATGCCCGGCAAAAAATGGCTCACGCGCATAAAGTTTCCACCACCCTGTCCCACGACAGCCCCAGCGACTGCACCCGCTCACGCCCCGCCTGCCCCATGGCAGCGCTGCGCGCCTTGTTAGCCCACAGCGCCTCGATGGCCTCGGCCAGCGCCTCGGGCGTGGGTTCTGTCACCCAGCCTGTCTGGCCGGGCAGCACAAACTCCAGCGGCCCGCCCGAGTCGGTGCACGTAATCACCGGCTTGGCCGCATACATGGCCTCCAGGGTGATGTAGCCCAGGTCTTCATCGCGGGGCACAAACACCACGCCCAGCGCATGTGCATACAACTGCACCCGCTCGGCCTCGGTAAAGTTGCCCATCAGCCGCACGCGGTCTTGCAGGCCATACAGCTCAATCAACTGCGCATAGCGCGCGTGTTGCCCGCCCGTGCCACCCAGCAAAATCTTGACCGGGCAGCGCAGATGCCGCGCCGCCTCGATCAGCAAATCCTGCCGCTTGAGCGATTCGAGCCGACTCGGGAAAAACACATACCCCCACTCGGCCGCACAGCGCAGCAGCTCAGCCCCCGGCGGCGGGTGGTACAGCGGCGTGGCCGCCACACCATTGAACTGCTGCATGCGCTCGGCCACGCGGCGCGAATTGGCAAACAGGCGGTGTACCGCGCGCAGCGCCCGCCCGTCATAGTCCAACACCTGCGCGCGCAACTGCACCTGCGCGGGTGTGGCGCTGGCGGCATCAAACAGCTCGTACATGGCGCGGTGCTGGTGCAGCACCCAGGCCACATGCTGCGGGTGCGCCATGCCATAGCCCGGAAACTGCAAACTGATGAGCCGATCTACGCGCTGCCCGTTGGGCGCCGCCACGTCATAGCCGTCGCAAAACGCCATCAGCCGGGCCACATCGGCCTCGGGCACAAACTTGAAGGGCAACTTCAGCCGCTCCACCTCATGCCCCGCGCGCTCCAGCGCTGCATGCAGGTTATCGGCGTGCAACTCGGCGCCGCCACGCAAAAAAGGCGCCTGGCTGGCGCTGAGCAAAATTCGCATCGGATCGCCCTACAACGGCTTGTGTGCCAGCACGGCAAAGTCTTGCCCACCGCACGTCATGTGGTTGAGGCGCTGGGTGGTCGGGTCATCCCCCGGCAAACCAGCCTCGGGGGGGTAAGGGTGCAAGCGCGGCACCGCCAGCGTTTGCAGGCCGCAGTAGTTGGCCAAAAACGCCAGGCTATCGGGCGTGAGCGGCTGGCTGTGCGTGGGGTCGTGGTGAAAGGTGTGCGTAGCCACCCAGATGTTTTCGGGGTTGGGCGTTTCTAGTATGAGCAAACCGCCGGGGCGCAGCACCCGCGCGCACTCCGTGACCAGCGCCAGGCGCAGCGCAAACGGCAAATGCTCCATCAAATGGAACGCCGTAATCGCCAGCGCCGACCCTTCAGGCTGCGCACGCAGCCATGCCAGTGCGTCGCCCAGCTCAGCCGCCAGGCCCTGCGCCTGCGCCTGCGCCACCGCCGCTGCATTCAAGTCAATGCCGCGCGCAGCAAAGCCATGGGTTTGCAACAGCGCCAGCCACACACCGCGCCCACAGCCCAGGTCAAGGCACGGCCCATCGCCCAGCTGCGTGCGCAGTGCCTGCAACTGCGGTAAATAGTCTTGCGCCAACTGCGCCTGCAAATCGTCCACCGGGCCGCGAAACGACACCTCCAGCGCCGCCAGAAAATCATCGACCGCCGGACTGCCAACAGCCCCTGCGCCCACCTGCTCCAGCGCCAGCGCCTGCCGCGTCAGGGCCACCTGCATGGTGTGGTTGGTTTGCTGCTGCGCATCGTAGCGGTCATCCGCACATTCGCTTTGTACTTGTAGCTGCGCCTGCAACGCGGCCACCTGGCCCTGCAAGGCATGCACTGCGGCATCGTGGCGGTTGCCCAGATACCAAGCCAGCCCCAACGGGCTGCGCTGCGCCCGCCGCGTCAGCCAGCGCTCGGTGCGGCGCAACACGCCGCGCACCAGCCAGTCGCTGCGCAGGCCGCGCGCAACGCGCAGCCCCCCCAGCAACACCAGTGCCAGCACCCGCTGCACGGTGTTGCCCTGCGGGTGCAGCTTGCGCGCCTCGGGCGACAGGGCCAGCCCCGCCAGCAACTCGGTGCGTGGCATGTGCTGGCGCAGGCGCTCGGCAAAGTGTGCGGCGCCGCCATCGTCGGGCGCACGGCCCAGCAATCGCTGGTAAGCCAGCGTGGCAAAAGCGGCATCGTCCACCAATAAATAAGGCGCCAGGCCACTGGCGCGCGCCACCAACCCCCAAGGCAATGCAGGCGGGGCAG
>CALMOI010000268.1 GCA_937871735.1 uncultured Comamonadaceae bacterium | reverse complement strand
CCAAGGCCGCAGCTACAAGAGCTATCGTGGCATGGGCTCCATCGGGGCCATGCAGCAAGGCAGCGCCGACCGCTACTTCCAAGAATCCAGCACCGGCAACCCCAACGCCGACAAGCTGGTGCCTGAAGGCATTGAAGGCCGCGTGCCCTATAAGGGCTCGGTGGTCGCCATCATCTTCCAGATGGCCGGTGGCCTGCGCGCCAGCATGGGTTACTGTGGCTGCGGCACCATTGCCGAGATGCACGACCGCGCTGAGTTCGTCGAGATCACCTCGGCCGGCATCCGCGAAAGCCACGTCCACGACGTGCAAATCACCAAAGAAGCGCCCAACTACCGCGCGGACTGAGTTCCGCCGCCTTGGGCTACGCCAAGGGCTGCCACCCACGATGTTGGGGGTGGCCCTTTTTTATTACTCCTCTCTCAGATGCCGGTCATGCAGCATTCCAAAGTCCTCATCCTCGATTTCGGCTCCCAAGTCACTCAGCTGATTGCGCGCCGCGTGCGCGAAGCCCACGTCTTTTGCGAAGTCCACCCCTGCGATGTCAGCGATGACTGGGTGCGCGCTTACGCCCAAGATGGCACGCTCAAGGGCGTGATCTTGTCTGGCAGCCACGCCAGCGTGACCGAAGACACCACCGACCGCGCCCCGCAAGCCGTGTTTGAGCTGGGTGTGCCGGTGCTGGGCATTTGCTACGGCATGCAAACCATGGCGCAGCAGCTCGGCGGCAAGGTGGAAACTGGTCACACCCGCGAATTCGGTTTCGCCGCCGTGCGCGCCCGGGGCCACACGGCTTTGCTGAAAGACATTGCCGACTTCACCACGCCCGAAGGTCAAGGCATGTTGAACGTCTGGATGAGCCACGGCGACAAAGTCACCGAACTGCCGCCCGGCTTCAAGCTCATGGCCAGCACCGACAGCTGCCCGATTGCTGGTATGGCTGATGAAGACCGCCGCTTCTACGCTGTGCAGTTCCACCCCGAAGTCACGCACACCGTGCAAGGCAAAGCGCTGCTGGAGCGCTTCGTGCTCGGCATTTGCGCTGCCACGCCAGATTGGGTGATGCGCGACCACATCGCCGAAGCGGTCGAAAAAATCCGCGCTCAAGTCGGTGACGAAGAGGTGATTTTGGGTCTGTCCGGTGGCGTGGATTCGTCCGTCGCGGCGGCGTTGATCCACCGCGCCATTGGCGACCAGTTGACCTGCGTGTTCGTCGATCACGGCTTGCTGCGCCTGAACGAAGGCGACATGGTGATGGAAATGTTCGAGGGCAAGCTGCACGCCAAGGTGATCCGCGTTGATGCTGCTGATCTGTTCCTGGGCAAACTGGCCGGTGTCAGTGAGCCTGAAGCCAAACGAAAGATCATCGGCGGCCTGTTTGTGGACGTGTTCAAGGCCGAAGCGGCCAAGCTCAAAGCAGGCACGGGCGGTCACAAGGGCGCAACGTTCTTGGCCCAAGGCACGATTTACCCCGACGTCATCGAGTCCGGCGGTGCCAAGAGCAAGAAGGCCGTCACCATCAAGAGCCACCACAATGTCGGCGGCCTGCCCGAGCAACTGGGCCTGAAACTCTTGGAGCCGCTGCGCGAACTGTTCAAGGACGAGGTGCGTGAGCTCGGGG
>CALMOI010000267.1 GCA_937871735.1 uncultured Comamonadaceae bacterium | reverse complement strand
GCAAGTCACTGATGACCGGGGCGTGACCATCACGTTCCCGCAGGTGCCGCAGCGCATCGTCAGCTTGTTGCCGTCGCTGACGGAGACGGTTTGCGCGCTCGACCAATGCCACAAATTGGTGGGCGTGGATCGCTATTCCAACTGGCCCGCCAGCGTGACCCGGTTGCCGCAGGTGGGCGGCGGGCTGGATCCGAACATCGAGGCCATCGTTGCGCTGCGCCCGGATGTGGTGCTGGCGGCGACCTCGTCGCGCTCGGCGCTTCGGCTGGAGGCGCTGGGCATCCGTGTGGTGGCGCTGGAGCCTAAAACCCATGCCGATGTGCAGCGCGTGCTGGGCAAAGTCGGGCAGGTGCTGGCGGTGGCGGATGCGCAAAAAGTGTGGCGCACCATTGATGCGGGCGTGTCGGCGGCGGCGCAGTCGCTGCCTGCCAGCGTGCGCGGTACGCGGGTGTATTTCGAGGTCAATCGCGGCCCGTATGCGGCGGGCGAGTCATCCTTTATCGGCGAAATTTTGACCCGATTGGGTGTGCGCAATGTGGTGCCTGCGGAGCTGGGGCCGTTCCCCAAACTCAACCCCGAGTTCGTGGTGCGGGCCAACCCCGACGTGATCATGATCGGTGAAAAAGAAGCCGATGGCCTGGCGCAGCGCCCCGGCTGGCAGAGCATCCGCGCCGTGCGTGAGCAGCGGCTGTGCGTCTTCCCGGCCGTGGATTCTGACGTGCTGGTGCGCCCCGGCCCGCGCATGGCCGAGAGCGCGCGGCTGATGGCGCAGTGCCTGAGCAGCAAAGCGCCGCGCAATACAGGAGTGCGCCTTTGAACCGATCTGCATTCGCGTCGCTGGCCATGTTGGGCGTGACGGGGCGCGGTGCGCCTGCGAGCCGCTCGGTCAGCTTGGCGGCGGCGCTGTTGTTGACCAGCGCGGTGCTGCTGGTGCTGGGCGTGTGCGTGGGCAGCACGGGCTTTGAAAACCTGCTCACGCCGCTGTGGGCGGGTGCCGACGCTGACCCGTCGCAGTACGCGATGGCGCAGCAAATCGTCTGGGAAATTCGCCTGCCGCGCACCTTGGGCGCGTGGGCCGCAGGCGCGCTGCTGGGGCTGGCGGGTGCGCTGGCGCAGGGGCTGTTTCGCAATCCGCTGGCCGATCCGTATTTGCTGGGCAGCGCCTCGGGCGCGTCGCTGGGCGTGGCCTTGGCGCTGGCCGCTTTGGGCGGCGGCGCGGGCATGGTTGGCGGCACCATGATGCAAGGCGGCACGGCGGTGTCGGTGTTTTCGGGCAGTTGGTTGGTGCGGTTGGGCTTGACCAGCGCGGCCTTTGCGGGCGCGGTGCTGGCCGTGCTGCTGACGCTGGCGCTGGCGCGTGGTGTGCAGCACACGCTGCGGCTGCTGCTGGCCGGGGTGATTGTGGGCGTGGTGCTGGGGGCGTTGACCTCGCTGGTGCTGCTGTTCTCGCCCGATTCGTTGCAGGCCATGCAGTCGTTCATGCTGGGGTCAACCGCGTTTGTCGGCTGGACTTCCTGCCTGCTGATGGCGGGCGTGTGGGCGCTGTGCGTGACCGGCGCATGGCTGCTGGCGCGGGTGCTGGACGGCCTGAGCTTGGGCGAATCCACCGCGCACAGCTTGGGCCTGCCGCTGGCCCCCATGCGCGCTGCCTTGGTGGCGCTGCTGGCGCTGGCCACCGGCACCGCCGTGGCGCAAACCGGCTTGATCGCTTTTGTGGGGTTGGCCGCGCCGCACTTGGTGCGGGCCGTCCTCAAAGTGCCGCACCGGCAATTGATGCTGCTCGCCAGCTTGATGGGCGCGGTGCTGCTGGGGCTGGCCGATGTGCTGGCGCGCTGGTTGATTGCGCCGCAAGAACTGCCTGTTGGTGCGCTGACTGCGGTCTGCAGTGAGATTTGCCGTGGTGAAGGCGCCGGTGGTCAGGAAGGTCGAGGTGAACGCCGAACGGTATT
>CALMOI010000266.1 GCA_937871735.1 uncultured Comamonadaceae bacterium | reverse complement strand
CGGCACCCACTCCTAAATTTGCACGAGGTCTGCGATGACGATCACCATTTTTCTGGGCTCCATGCTCGCCGCGATGGCGCTGGGCGTGCCGATTGCTTTTTCTCTGCTGCTGTGCGGTGCGGCGCTGATGTGGCACCTGAACATGTTCGACGCGCAAATTTTGGCGCAGAACGTGATCAACGGTGCCGATTCCTTCCCGCTGCTGGCCGTGCCGCTGTTCATGCTGGCCGGTGAGGTGATGAATGCCGGTGGCCTGTCGCGCCGCATCGTCAACTTTGCGATGGCGCTGGTCGGGCACATCAAGGGCGGTCTGGGCTACGTGACCATCGTCGCCGCTGTCATCATGGCTGCGCTGTCGGGTTCTGCCGTGGCCGATGCGGCGGCGCTGGCTTCGCTGCTGATGCCGATGATGGTGGCTGCGGGCCATGACCGTGCCCGCTCCGCTGGCCTGATCGCCTCTGCCGGGATCATTGCCCCGGTGATTCCACCCAGCATTGGCTTTGTGATCTTTGGCGTGGCCGCCAACGTGTCGATCTCCAAGCTGTTCTTGGCGGGCATCTTCCCCGGCATCTTGCTCGGCGCTTCGCTGTGGTTCACCTGGTGGTGGCTGGTGCGCAAAGAAGTGGTCAAAGCTCCGCCGCGCAAGTCGATGGCCGAGATCATGGTCGCCCTGAAAGAAGCTACTTGGGCGCTGGTACTGCCCTTCATCGTGGTGTTTGGCCTGAAGTTTGGCGTTTTCACCCCGACTGAAGCGGCGGTGGTGGCGGCGGTGTACGCCTTGATCGTGTCCACCTTTGTGTACCGCGAGCTGAACCTCAAGAGCTTGGTGCCTTTGTTCGTGGCTGCGGCCAAGACCAGCGCGGTGGTGATGTTCTTGGTGGCGGCGGCGATGGTGTCGGCTTGGCTGATCACCGTGGCCGACTTGCCCGCCCAAGTGGTGGCCTTGCTCGAACCCCTGCTGGGCAGCCCCAAGCTGCTGATCGTCGCCATCATGATTTTGACGATGGCCGTGGGCACCGCGCTCGACATGACCCCCACCATCTTGCTGCTGACCCCGGTGCTGATGCCGGTGGTCAAGGCCGCAGGCATTGACCCGGTGTACTTCGGCGTGCTGTTCATCATCAACAACGCCATCGGCCTGATCACCCCGCCCGTGGGCACCGTGCTCAACGCTGTGGCCGGTGTCGGCAAAGTCAGCATGGACGAGGTGACCCGGGGCGTGATGCCTTTCATGATCGCCCAGTTCGCCATCATGTTCTTGATGGTGCTGTTCCCCGATCTGGTGATGGTGCCCGCCCGCTGGTTCTATTGATTCGCACTTTTTTCCTGACCCTAGACCCCTTTTTTACTGGAGACAACACCATGAAACGTCTGATGCTCAAAACCCTGGTTGCTGCCACTGCTTTGGCCCTGTGCGGTACCGTCGCACTGGCCCAGGACATCAAAGAACGCACCATCAAATTCACCACCCAAAACCCCAAGGGCCACCCCTTGGTGATGGGCATGGAAAAGTTTGCCGAAGTGGTCAGCGCCAAGTCCGGCGGCAAGATCAAGGTCAACCTGTTCCCCGGCGGCGTGCTGGGCGGCGACGCCCAAGTGGTGTCGGCCATCCAAGGCGGCACCGTCGAAATGGCGTCGATGAACTCCGGCATCTTGGCCAGCCAAGTCAAAGACTTTGAAGTGTTTGACTTGCCTTTCTTGTTTGCCAACGGCAAAGAAGCCGACGCTGTGGTCGATGGCCCCTTTGGCAAAAAGATGCACGCCAAGCTCGAAGCCAAGGGCCTGATCGGCCTGACCTACTGGGAGCTGGGCTTTCGCAGCATCACCAACAGCAAGCGCCCCATCACCAAGGTCGAAGACATCGAAGGCCTGAAGCTGCGCGTCATTCCCAACGCCATCAATGTGGACTGGGTCAAGGCGCTGGGTGCCAACCCCACGCCGTTGGCCTTCCCCGAGGTGT
>CALMOI010000265.1 GCA_937871735.1 uncultured Comamonadaceae bacterium | reverse complement strand
TGAATGCGCCCAAGCGCGTGCTGGTCGCTGCTAAAAAGCCCGAAGAGCCTAAGCCCACTCCCAAGCCGGAAGAAGCCAAGCCCGGCATGAAGGGCACGCTGCACAAGCCCGCAGGCGCTCCGGCAGCAGGTGGTAACAACCGTGCTGGTGGCGCGCAAGCTCCGGCTGCCGCGCCTGCACCCGCAGGCCCCGGTGGCAACAAGGAAGTGAAGTCAGCCAAGCTCTCGTCGAGCTGGGCGGGCGATCCTGCCAAGAAGAAAGCCATTCCGACACGCGGTGATTCCAGTGGCGGCGTGGGCCGCAATGGCAACAACTGGCGCAGTGGCCCGCGTGGCGGCGGTCGCCGTGGCGGTGACCGTGACCGCAATGACTTCCAGCAGCAATCCAACCAGCCCGAAATTCGGACTTTGGAAGTGCACGTGCCTGAAACCATTACGGTGGCCGAATTGGCGCACAAGATGGCGATCAAGGCCTCGGAAGTGATCAAGCAGTTGATGAAGCTGGGTCAGATGGTCACCATCAACCAGCCGCTGGACCAAGACACCGCCATGATCGTGGTGGAAGAGTTGGGTCACAAAGCAGTTGTTGCTGCGCTGGACGATCCGGAAGCCTTCACTGTTGAAGAAGTTTCTGGCCAGCAAGCCGAGTCGGTGCCGCGTGCGCCAGTCGTGACCGTCATGGGCCACGTTGACCACGGTAAGACCTCGCTGCTGGACTACATTCGCCGCGCCAAAGTGGCCGCAGGCGAAGCGGGTGGCATTACCCAACACATTGGCGCTTACCACGTCGAGACACCGCGCGGCATGGTTTCGTTCTTGGACACCCCGGGTCACGAGGCGTTCACCGCCATGCGTGCTCGCGGTGCCAAAGCGACTGACATCGTGATCTTGGTGGTGGCTGCTGACGACGGCGTGATGCCGCAAACCAAAGAAGCTATCAAGCACGCTAAGGCGGCGGGAGTCCCTATCGTGGTGGCGATCAACAAGATCGACAAGCCCGGTGCCAACCCCGATCGCGTCAAGCAAGAGCTGGTGGTGGAAGACGTGGTGCCCGAAGAGTTCGGTGGCCCGTCACCGTTCGTGACCGTGTCGGCCAGAACCGGTCAAGGTATCGACGAGCTGCGGGAACAAGTGCTGCGGCAAGCCGAAGTGCTGGAGGTCAAGGCACCGGTCGACGCCATGGCCAAGGGCCTGGTGGTCGAAGCGCGTTTGGACAAGGGCCGTGGCCCTGTGGCCACCGTGTTGGTGCAGTCCGGTACGCTCAAGACCGGCGATGTGGTGCTGGCAGGCCAAACCTATGGCCGCGTGCGCGCCATGCTGGACGAAAACGGCAAATCGATCAAAACCGCTGGCCCATCGATTCCGGTGGAAATCCAAGGTTTGACCGAAGTACCGCAAGCTGGCGACGAATTCATGGTCATGACCGATGAACGTCGTGCCCGTGAAATCGCCACCTACCGCGCTGGCAAGTTCCGCAACACCAAGCTGGCCAAGCAACAAGCCGCCAAGCTGGAGAACATGTTCTCCGACATGACGGCTGGCGAGGTCAAGATGCTGCCCATCATCGTCAAGGCCGACGTGCAAGGTTCGCAAGAAGCCCTGTCGCAATCGCTGCTCAAGCTCTCGACCGACGAAGTCAAGGTGCAGATGGTCTACACCGCTGTGGGTGGTATCAGTGAATCGGACGTGAACTTGGCGATTGCCTCCAAGGCCATCATCATTGGTTTCAACACCCGTGCCGATGCCCAAGCGCGCAAGTTGGCCGAACACGCTGGCGTGGACGTTCGCTACTACAGCATCATTTATGACGCTGTGGACGAGCTGAAGGTTGCCATGTCGGGCATGTTGACCCCGGACAAGCGCGAAGAGGTCATCGGTACTGCCGAGATTCGCACCGTGTTCGTGGCCTCGAAGATTGGTACGGTCGCCGGTTGTATGGTGACCTCGGGCTTCGTGAACCGCAACGCACACTTCCGTTTGCTGCGCAACAACATCGTGGTCTACACCGGCGAGCTCGATTCGCTCAAGCGGATGAAGGACGATGTGCGCGAAGTCAAAGAAGGCTTCGAGTGCGGTGTCAAGCTCAAGAACTACAACGACATCTCCATCGGGGATCAGTTGGAATTCTTTGAAATCAAGGAAATCGCCCGCACGCTGTAAAGCGCGCTGCCGACACCTGACTGACTCATGCCAGCCAAGAAATCATCCACCCCCAATCGGGGCTTCAAGGTCGCCGACCAAATTCAGCGCGATTTATCAGAGCTGATCGCGCGCGAGTTGAAAGACCCGCGCGTGGGTTTGGTCACGATCCAAGCGGTGGAAGTCACGCCCGACTACGCCCACGCCAAAGTGTTCTTCAGCTTGCTGACTGGCGACCCCGCCGAAACCACGCAAGGTCTGAACGCAGCGGCGGGCTTTTTGCGCACCGGCCTGTTCAAGCGCCTGCACATTCACACCGTGCCGACGCTGCATTTCGTGTTTGACCGCACCACCGAGCGTGCAGCCGACATGAATGCGCTGATTGCCCGAGCCGTTTCTTCGCGCGCCAAGGACGACTGACCATGAACGCGCCACGCACACGGGTGCAGCGGCGCCCTGTGCATGGGGTGCTGTTGCTTGATAAGCCGCTGGGCCTGTCCAGCAACGACGCGCTGCAAAAAGCCAAATGGCTGCTGCGCGCTGAAAAAGCCGGACACACCGGCACGCTTGATCCGCTGGCCACGGGGGTGTTGCCCCTGTGTTTCGGTGCAGCCACTAAGTTCAGCCAAATCCACCTCGACGCCAACAAGGCTTACGAGGCGGTGCTGCATTTGGGCCTGAAAACCACTACTGCTGATGCCGAAGGTGAAGTGATCGAGCAACGTCCGCTCACGCACAGCCCTGAGCAATTGGCGCAAGTGATTCGTCGCTTCACCGGCCCCATCAGCCAAGTGCCGCCGATGCACAGCGCACTCAAAAAAGACGGCAAAGCGCTGTACGAGTACGCCCGTGCTGGCATTGAAGTGGAACGTGTGGCGCGCGAGGTCGAAATTTTCGCGCTGGATGTGATTGATGCCGCCGTAGATGGCGTGCCCGAGTGGGTGAAAATCCGCGTCTCGTGCAGCAAAGGCACCTACATCCGCACCTTGGGCGAAGACATTGGTGAGGCACTGGGCTGCGGCGCGCACTTGCGCTCGTTGCGCCGCGTGAGTACGGGGCCGTTTGAGGTGGCGCAGTGCATCACGCTGGCGGCGCTTGAGGCCTTGACCGAAGAGCAACGGCAGGCTTGCCTGCTGCCGGTGCCCGCGCTGCTGCCCGATCACTCGCCTGTCACGCTGGACGCGGAAAATGCGGGGCGCTTTCTCAGCGGTGTGCGCCGCCGAGGGTCGTGGCCTGACCACGCCCACATGGTGGTTTATGGCGATCAGCCGCGTGCGCTGTTGGGCACCGCCCACGTCGCAGCCGGTGAGTTGATCCCGACACGGTTGTTGAGTCCGCTCGAAATACAACAAATTTTGGAAAGTTCGCCGCAAGTTTCACGCGCGGCATAAAGGAAACCCATGAGCAAGCAAATTCGCAATATCGCCATCATCGCCCACGTTGACCATGGCAAAACCACCATGGTTGACCAGTTGCTGCGCCAGTCTGGCACTTTCGCCGATCACGAAAAAGTGATCGACACCGTGATGGACAACGGTGCCATCGAACGCGAACGCGGCATCACCATCTTGGCCAAGAACTGCGCCGTGAGCTGGGAAGGTACCCACATCAACATCGTTGACACCCCGGGACACGCGGACTTCGGTGGCGAAGTGGAACGTGCGCTGTCGATGGTTGACGGCGTGGTGCTGTTGATCGACGCCCAAGAAGGCCCGATGCCGCAAACTCGCTTCGTGACCAAGAAGGCCCTGGCCCTGGGTCTGAAGCCCATCGTGGTGGTGAACAAGGTCGACAAGCCCGGTGCGCGTCCTGACTTCGTGGTCAACGCAGCTTTCGATTTGTTCGACAAGCTGGGTGCGACTGACGAACAACTCGACTTCCCCGTGGTGTACGCCTCGGGCATCAACGGCTGGTCGTCGCTCGAAGAAGGCGCTCCTGGTGAGCAGTGGGGCCCCGACATGTCGGCCCTGTTCGACACCATCCTCAAGCACGTGCCGCCGAACACTGGCAACCCTGACGCTCCCCTGCAACTGCAAATCTCGGCGCTGGACTTCTCCACCTTCGTGGGCCGCATCGGCGTGGGTCGTATCAGCCAGGGCACTTTGAAGCCCATGCAGGACGTGGTCGTCATGGAAGGCCCCGGTGGCAAGACCGTCAAGGGCCGCGTGAACCAGGTGCTGACGTTCCAGGGCCTGGATCGCATGCAGACCCCCCTGGCTGGCCCTGGCGATATCGTGCTGATCAACGGCATTGAAGACATCGGCATCGGCGTGACAGTGACCGACCCCGCCAACCCTGCGCCGCTGCCCATGCTGAAGGTGGACGAGCCCACGCTGACCATGAACTTCTGCGTGAACACCTCGCCCCTGGCAGGCCGTGAAGGCAAGTTCGTGACCAGCCGCCAGATCTGGGACCGCCTGCAAAAGGAACTGCAGCACAACGTGGCCCTGCGCGTGAAGGAAACCGACGAAGAAGGTATCTTTGAAGTCATGGGCCGTGGCGAACTGCACTTGACCATCTTGCTGGAAAACATGCGCCGCGAAGGCTATGAACTGGCCGTGTCCAAGCCACGCGTGGTGTTCCGCGACGTGGCCGGTGTGCGCCACGAACCTATCGAAATGGTGACCGCTGACATCGAAGAAACCCACCAAGGCGGCGTGATGCAAGCCTTGGGTGAGCGCAAGGGCGAACTGGTGAACATGGAACCCGATGGCCGTGGCCGTGTCCGTCTGGAATACCGCATCCCGGCCCGTGGCCTGATCGGTTTCACCAACGAATTCCTGAACTTGACCCGTGGTTCTGGCCTGATCTCCAACATCTTTGACAGCTACGAGCCGCACAAGGGTGACATCGGTGGCCGCAAGAACGGCGTGCTGATCTCGATGGACGACGGTGAAATCTTCACCTACGCCCTGGGCAAGCTGGACGACCGTGGCCGTATGTTCGTCAAGGCGAACGACCCGGTGTACGAAGGCATGATCGTCGGCATCCACAGCCGCGACAACGATCTGGTGGTGAACGCCACTCGTACCAAGCAATTGACCAACTTCCGCGTGTCTGGCAAGGAAGATGCCGTCAAGATCACGCCGCCGATTGACTGCACGCTGGAATACGGCGTGGAATTCATCGAAGACGACGAGTTGGTCGAAATCACGCCCAAGTCGATTCGTCTGCGCAAGCGTTACCTGAAGGAAAGCGACCGCAAACGCGCTGGTCGTTAAGACCTAAGACCTCGCGTTCAGCGATATTTCAAGCGGCCCTACGGGGCCGCTTGGTGTTTTAATGAGCAAGTTCGTCATGGAGACAAAAATGTCAGAACTGATCGCTGAAACACGAGGCCGCATGGGCCTGCTGACACTCAACCGGGCACGGGCGCTGAATGCGCTGTCGCTGTCCATGATCCGAGAAATGACCCAAGCGCTGCTGGCTTGGCGCGACGATCCGCAGGTGCTCGCGGTGGCCGTGCGGGGCATGAGCAAAGAAGGGCCCTTTGGCGCTTTTTGTGCGGGTGGCGACATCCGCTTCTTTCACGAAGCAGCCCACGCGGGCGACCCGGCGTTGGAAGATTTTTTCACTGAGGAATACACCCTCAACCACCTGATCCACACCTATCCCAAGCCTTACATCGCCTTGATGGATGGCATTGTCATGGGCGGTGGCATGGGCATCAGCCAAGGCGGCAGCGTGCGCATCGTCACTGAGCGCACCAAGATGGCGATGCCCGAGACGCTGATCGGCTTGTTCCCTGACGTGGGCGGCGGCTATTTTTTGAGTCGCTGTCCAGGCCGCGTGGGTGAGTATTTGGCGCTGACGGGCCACACCTTGGGCGGCCACGATGCGGTGGCGCTGGGCTTGGCCGACGGTTGGGTCGATGCGGCCCGCTTGCCTGTGCTGTGGGAAACGTTGGCCAACACGCCGTTTGAAACCAGCGCCGTGATTGAGCATTGGGTGCAAACCCACTTTGCGCACCACAACGAGCGCCTGAGCTTGGATGTGCCACGCATCAACCGATTTTTTGCCCTCGGCAGCGTGACCGAGATCGTGCAAGCCTTGGAGGCTGACGCCAGCGACTGGGCGCAAGCCACAGCGCGCCTGCTGCGCCAGCGTTCACCGTTGATGCTGCATGTGGTCTTGGCGCAAATTCGCCGGGCGCACGGCATGAGCTTGGCTGACGATTTGCGCATGGAGCGTGACTTGGTGCGGCATTGTTTTCACACCCGTCATCTAAGCCGCTCAGGTGCCAGCAGCGAGACCGTGGAAGGCATACGCGCCCTAGCGGTTGACAAAGACCAGCAACCCGCTTGGAACCCCGCCCGCATCGAAGACGTTTTGCCCGAGATGTGGGAGCCGTTTTTCAGCAGTCCGTGGCCCACGCACGCACACCCGCTGCGTGATTTGAAGTAACTGCGCGGCAATGCAATGCTGGGGCAGGGCGCTTCAGCGTTGACGTGACTTCATGGCGCGTTCCACTTCGCGCTTGCCTTCGCGGTCTTTGATGGTGTCGCGCTTGTCATGTTCGGCTTTGCCCTTGGCCAGGCCGATTTCACATTTGATGCGGCCATTTTTCCAGTGCAGGTTCAGCGGCACCAAGGTGTAGCCTTTTTGCTCCACCTTGCCAACCAGTCGCCGAATCTCTTCTTTGTGCAGCAGCAGCTTTTTGGTGCGGGCCGCATCGGGGTTGACGTGGGTGGATGCGGTGCGCAGCGGGTTGATTTGGCAGCCGAGGATGTACAGTTCGCCGTCGCGAATCAGCACATAGCCATCGGTCAGTTGCACCTTGCCTTCGCGCAGTGCCTTGACCTCCCAGCCGTGCAGCACCATGCCGGCCTCATGCCGCTCTTCAATGAAATAGTTGAAGACGGCTTTTTTGTTATCAGCGATGCGCGCGGTGGGGTCGGGTTTTTTAGTGGCCATGAATTAATCAAGATGTCAGCGAAAGGCGGCAGCGAGCCGACGGGGCAAACTTACAATCCGCTGCGAGTCGTGCATTCTATGAAAAACGTCAACAAG
>CALMOI010000264.1 GCA_937871735.1 uncultured Comamonadaceae bacterium | reverse complement strand
AAAAGAGACATGAAGAAATTTCTCGCAGGCACGGCCTCACGCGGACGGGGACTCATGCGCAACATCATCTTGAGCCTGTGCGCAGCAACTTTGACCAGTGGCACAGGAGCGGCATGCGGCCACAACCCCACCCGCCCCGACAGCCGTTACGTGGTGGTCGATGGCTCTGATGGCGCAGAAGTTCTCGATACCGTATCGAACCTGATTTGGCAGCGCTGCGTTGTCGGCAAAACTTGGGATGCAGCATCCAAGCAATGCACAGGCAAAGCGCGCAACGTGGGCTGGCAAGTGGCCATGACGCTCGGGGCCGATGCGCCCAAACCCGCCAGTGCGGGATCAGCGTGGCATTTGCCCAGCTACATGGACTTGCTCAGCTTGCTGGACTTGGCTTGCCGCAACCCCGCTGTCAACGCCAAGTGGTTTGCTGACCCCGACATCTTGTTTCTGTGGTCAGGCACTTCCTATGAAAAGTTGGCTGACTACGCCTGGGGCCTGAAGTACGCCACCGGCGACATCACCTACGACGGCAAAAACGAAGAATTCCAAGTGCGCTTGGTGCGCTCGTCACGCTGACACCTGTGTCGTCATTGTCGGAATGTGGACGCTGGCACAGCTCTCGCATCAGTCACCGGGCAAGGGCCATATGGCCCATATCGCTCGCAAGGTGACCCATGAAGCTGCAACTTGACCGCCCCCACGTCCTGGCCCTGGCCGAACGCTTTCCCAGTCTGAGCGCGCTGCTGGATCAGTTGCGCTTTGGCCACCGCATCGAGCTGCGCTCGCGCAGCCTGCCGGTCGAAGCCCTGGCCTTTTTAGCCGAGCTGTACGCCGACGCTGGCTCCGTCCTGGCCGGGCGCGCCGCCCAACTCAACGCCCTGGTCGCCGCCCTGCGCAGCGACGCGCACCGCTTCCAGACCGGCGAGCCGCTGGAGAACGTGCTGCCCGCCCTGATCCGCTTTTTGAGCGAAGACGCCCAGCACGGCTGGCTATTCGCCGTCAACGTCGCGGGCAAGCCCCTGGCCTGGGTGCCCACCCGCATCGACTACCTGCCCGGCTCGTCCGAAGAGATGACCAAAATCATGGTCGAACTCAAGGCCAACGCCCGCGCCACGCTGGTCTCGCAATCCATCCGCATTACCGACAGCGATTTGGACGGGCGCAGCGTCGCTGAAATCCTGGCCGCCAAAGGCTTCCTCAAAGAAACCCCGGCCCTGCGCGCCGCCTACGACAGCTCCGTCAGCCGCTACTTTGACTGGCGCGGGCACTACGGCGCGCAGTTCTCGGCGCAAGGCATGGGCTTTTTGGCCGAAGACCCCAGCGCCACCCACCACAACAGCGACTGGACGCGCAAAGACCAAGTCATCCTGAGCGCCAGCGGCGGCGCGGCCCGCTTGGTCAACGACGAAGGCATCCTGCCCCCGCGCAGCACGGGCCTGGATTCGCCCGGCGACATCCTGGCCCCCTACCTGCGCCGCGCAGGCCGCAGCAGCGACTACGACTGCGAAGAAGAAGTCAAAGAACTCAACGCTAACCTGCCGCCGCACATCTTTAAGTCGCTGCCGGTACACGCCTATTTGTTCTTGTTTCACCTGGAACTGCACCAGCACCTGTGGGTCCACGCTGACGACATCCAGCCCTACGCCTACCAACCCGGCCTCAAAGACAAACTGGTGCTGCCGCCCGAGCAGACCGATTTGATCGACATCCTCACCGCCGAAATGGACGTGCTGCAAGACGACGTGGTCGCGGGCAAAGGCGGCGGCACCACCGTGCTGTGCGCAGGCCCACCCGGCGTCGGCAAAACCCTGACCGCCGAGGTCTACGCCGAAGTCACAGGCCGCCCGCTGTACCGCGTCCACTCCGGCCAGCTGGGCCTGAGCGTGGCGGCGATGGAATCCGCCCTCAAAGAAGCCCTGACCCGCGCCCAGCGCTGGGGCGCGGTCATGCTGATCGACGAAGCCGACGTCTACATCCGCCAGCGCAGCGACGACATCGCCGCCAACGCCGTGGTCGGGGTGTTTTTGCGCGTGCTCGAATACTTTGACGGCCTGCTGTTCCTCACCACCAACCGCATCGACGACATCGACGAAGCCATCGTCTCGCGCTGCATCGCCCTGATCCGCTACCACGCCCCCGACCAAGCCGCGCGCGAACGCATCTGGGGCGTCATGGCCCAGCAATTCGCCCTGCCCTTGAGCCCCGAACTCATCACCACCCTGGCCCGCACCTACCCGCAAGCCAGTGGCCGCGACATCAAGGGCCTGGCCAAACTCGTCGCCAAATACTGCCAACACAAATCCGTGCCGCCCAGCTTGGACGTGTTCGCAAGGTGCGCCATCTTCCGCGCGCTGGACGCGGCGGGTTGAGGGCGCAGTAAGGGCGTAGCACGGCCATCCCAGCCGACCCGAGTGTTCGCCAGCGCGCAGACCCACGCGCCCCGGCAGCGCATACTGCAAGCCCCTTCATCACCAGATTGCACCGATATGCCGACTACGGATGTGCTTGCGCGTTGTCATTGGCGGTTGCGGCTCCACAAATTGTGGGCCGCTGCCTTATTGCCCGTTTTATCCAGCCTTGGACTCTTATTTTTCGCCATGCCCAGCCACGCCACTCCAGAGCCTGATTTCAAAGTCGTCCGTGAACTGGCAGCGGATATCGAGGTGCGCGAATATGCCCCCTACGTGGTCGCCGAAG
>CALMOI010000263.1 GCA_937871735.1 uncultured Comamonadaceae bacterium | reverse complement strand
CGGCCTTCATGTCCGCCGGAAAGACTCGGCCTGAGCTGCCCACAAAAGTTTCCACGCCCAAGCCTGCCGCCCAAGCACGTAAAGCATCGGGGCCGAACTCGGCCAGCAGCGGAGCCAGCACGGTTTGGCGGCTGTGATAGCGGGTGGTGAAGATGTCCAGCGGCTCAGAGTGCGTCAGATTCAGCCCGCCTTTACCGGCCAGCAAAAACTTGCGCCCCACCGAGGGCATGGCATCAAACACATGCACCGCCACGCCTGCGGCAGACAGCACCTCCGCCGCAGCCAGCCCCGCCGCGCCAGCGCCAATCAGCGCCACCGCGCCCTCGGGCAAATTCAACACCGTGGGCGCGGGCGTGACAGCAGGAATATCAGGAGTGGATTCGGACATGGAAATGAGCTTTCTTGTGGTGATGCGCCAAGGCAAAGGCCGCGATTCTGAGGCCATCCGGGGACAAAGGTGGTGAGATCAGGTTCAAAGCAGCTCATCGACCATGATTTGACCGCCGTCGCCGGTCAAAAAAGCGGCGTAGATGGGCTCGCCGGGGTAAGCCGCTTGCAGCGCGCTGCGGTATTTGCGCAACTGCGCGACCAAGGCGGGTTGACTTTCAGGAGTGGCGGCTGATTTGTAGTCCAGCACCCACCAACCGGCCAGCGCGGGCGGGGCGATGCGGCGCACCAGCCTGTCCATGCGCAAGCTGCGGTTGTTGTAGGTCAGCTCGACTTCGTTGCTGTGCCAGTCCAGCAGCGCACTGTCCCAGGCCCAAGCGCCCGCACCTTGCAAGATGCAGCGGGCGCGGGTGGCGGCTTGCGCGACGTGCTCGGCGTTCAGTTCAAAGCGGCGGGCGGCCTGTTGCAGTCGCTGTGGCTCAAAGCCTGTATCAGCGGCTGAACCCATTTCAGACTCGGCGGCTTGGACTGTTTGCGCTTGCCACGTTTCCAGCAGCCAGTGCATGGCTTGGCCGATGCGCGATTCCAGCGAGGCTTGTTCGATGGGCACGGCGCTGGTTTCATCGCCCTCGCCTTCGTCGCTGTTGGCATCGCGTTCTACTGCGGCAGGCGGCGCGGACAGCACCGGGGCATACGGCAAATCGGGCAGGAAGAATGGCGGCAGCGCATCGTCTGCGGGGATGGCGTGGGCTGTATCGGTATCGCCATCAGTAAACGGATCGGCGGGCAGCGCGAAGGGCGCGGCTTGCGCCAGCGGTTCGATGCGCTGCCAAGCACTGCCCGTCACGGCTCGGGCAGGCTGCACCGACGAGATCACCAGCGTGTCTTTAGCGCGGGTCATGGCGACGTAGAGGGCGTTCAGCTCTTCGCGGCTGCGCTCGGTTTGATCGGCGGTCAAGGTGTCGATGGCGCAGGGCGGCGGGTTGGCTTCACTGGCCAAGAAGATCAGCTTCACGGGCACCTGCGATTCGCCGGGCCAGTCCACCAGCAGGCCCATCGTTTCGGTTTTGGGCGGGCTGCCGTCGGTGTCGAGCATCAGCACCAGTTCGGCCTCCAGCCCCTTGGCACCGTGGATGGTCAACAGGCGCACCGCGTCGGCATCAGCCGTGACGGGCGCGCGGATACCGCCTTGTTTGAAGGCCCGCACCAGCGCATAGGGTGTGAGGTAGCGCCCGCCTTCCAGCCCCATCGCCGCCGACAGCAGCGCACGCAAATTGGCCAGCACCACGCCCCGCAGCGGCACGGGCGCGGCGGCGGCAAAGCGGGCCAGCACGTCAGCGTCGTGGTAAATGATGTGCAGCGCGTCATGCGGCGGCAGGGTATCGACCCAGACTTTGTAGCGGGTCAGCGTCAGCCCGGCGGCGCGCAAAACGGCGGGCAGCGGGTCGGCTGGCGCATCAGCGGGCGCGGTGTCAGCAGCCTCGGCCGTTGGCGATTCGGGGATTTCGGGTGGTTCGCCCAGCAAGTCAGCGGGCGACAGTTGCAGCAGCTCGTACCAACTGCGGCCAATGTGCTGGGGCTGGCGGCGCAGCAGCGCCAGTGCCACCAAGTCAGCATCGGTCGCACCAAAGAGCGGCGACT
>CALMOI010000262.1 GCA_937871735.1 uncultured Comamonadaceae bacterium | reverse complement strand
TGGCCTGATCGCGCTGAACGTCAGCACATCGCGCCCCCCACATTTCCCTTTCCCCTTCACATTGTTGCCCCTGCATATGAGCTACCAAGCCCCCCAAAAAGACATGTTGTTCGTGATGGAACACATCGCTGGCATGAACCAAGTCACCGCCCTGCCCGGCTTTGAAGACTACGACTTGGACACCGCCCAAGCCGTGCTGGAAGAATCGGCCAAGTTCTGCGAAGGCGTGGTGGCCCCGCTGAACTGGGAAGGCGACCAACGCCCCTCGTCGTGGAAAGACGGCGTCGTCACCACCACGCCCGGCTTCAAAGAAGCCTATCGCCAGTTCACCGACGGCGGCTGGCAAAGCGTGATTCACCCGGCAGAGTTCGGCGGCCAAGGCTTGCCCAAGCTGATTGCCACCGCCTGCGCCGAGATGCTGCACTCGTCGAACATGTCGTTCGCGCTGTGCCCGATGCTGACCGACGGCGCAATTGAAGCCCTGCTCACCGCTGGCAGCGACGAACTCAAAGCCACCTACGTCGCCAAGCTGATCTCCGGCGAGTGGACAGGCACCATGAACCTGACCGAGCCGCAAGCCGGTTCTGACTTGGCCGCCGTGCGCACCAAGGCCGAGCGCCATGAAGACGGCACCTACCGCGTGTTTGGCACCAAAATTTTCATCACCTATGGCGAACACGACATGGCCGAGAACATCGTCCATTTGGTGCTGGCACGGGTGCCGGGCGCGCCTGAAGGCGTGAAGGGCATTTCGCTGTTCTTGGTGCCCAAGTTCTTGGTCAACGCCGACGGCACGCTGGGCGAGCGCAACGATGCATGGTGCGTCAGCATCGAGCACAAGCTCGGCATCAAGGCCAGCCCCACGGCGGTGCTGCAATTTGGTGATCACGGTGGAGCCGTGGGCTACTTGATCGGCGAAGAAAATCGCGGCCTCGAATACATGTTCATCATGATGAACGCCGCCCGTTTTGCGGTCGGGATGCAAGGCATCTCGATTGCCGAGCGCGCTTACCAAAAGGCTGTGGGTTACGCCCATGACCGCACGCAAAGCCGTGATTTGGCCGGTTCGGCTGGCCCCGTCGCCATCGTGAATCACCCCGATGTCAAGCGCATGCTCCTGACCATGCGCGCCAACATCGAAGGCGCACGCGCACTGGCCTACGTGGCCGCCGCCGCCAGCGATGCCGCCCACCATGCCGCTGACGCAGCCGTGCGCGCCAGCAACCAAGCTGTGTATGACTTCTTGGTGCCGGTGGTCAAAGGCTGCTCTACCGAAATGTCGGTCGACATGACCAGCTTGGGCGTGCAAGTTCACGGCGGCATGGGCTTCATTGAAGAAACTGGCGCGGCCCAGCACTTCCGTGATGCGCGCATCTTGCCGATCTACGAAGGCACCACCGCCATCCAAGCCAACGACATCGTGGGCCGCAAAACCGTGCGTGACAAAGGCGCTGTGGCGCTGGCACTGTGCGCCCGCATCGCGGCCACCGAGCAAGACTTGGCCGCCCACGCCAACGCCGATTGCGCCGTGATGCTGGAAGCCCTGCGCGCCGGACGCTTGGCCCTGGAAGAAGCCGTGACCTACATCGTGGCCCACGCCAAGACCGACACCAAAGACGTGTACGCCGGTGCCGTGCCGTACCTGCGTCTGGCCGGTGTGGTGCTGGGCGGCTGGCAAATGGCCCGTGCGCTGATGGTGGCGCAAGCGCAAATGGACAGCGACCCGGCCTTCTTCACCGCCAAGGTCGTCACCGCCCGCTTCTACGCCGAAACCATCCTGCCGCAAGCGGCGGGTCTGGCCCAAACCATCCGCTTGGCTGGGGCCACTATTAACCGCATGGGCATTGAGATGTTCTAAATCGGCGTGAGTTTGGCCACCGACAAGGCCAACCACTTCACGCCGTGGCGCGGGAAATCAACTTGTGCGCGGGCCTCGGGGCCCACGCCTTCCAGCGCCAACACCTTGCCTTCGCCAAACTTGGTGTGAAACACCTTCATGCCCGCCCGCAAACCGTGGGCGGGCATTGCTTTTTGCGCTGGCACCGGCGGGCTTTTGAAGGTGTCGCTGCCACCACCGCCCCACGATGAGCGCGCACTGCCGCCCCAAGCGTTTCCATTCCCACCGCCACCGTTGCCCGAACCAAAAGCCGGTTTTTTGGGCGTGATCCATTTCAAGGCGGCCTCGGGCAACTCGTCCAAAAAGCGACTCTTCAAGTTGAAGCGGGTTTGACCGTGCAACATGCGCGTTTGCGCGTGGCTCAGGTACAAGCGCATGCGGGCAAGCATCGGTATGGCAACAGGC
>CALMOI010000261.1 GCA_937871735.1 uncultured Comamonadaceae bacterium | reverse complement strand
GCGGGCGGGGCCGCACGGCGGGCGGCTTCGGTTTGGGCCTCCTGCGCGGCATCGGCCTTCTCGGCCATCCCTGCCAACATGCTGTAGAGGTAGCCGTGCCCTTTGAGCGGCAGCTCCAGGGTGTCGCGGCGCAACAGGATGTCGGCCAGGGCTTTGGCCCAGATGGCGTGCGGCACGGGGCGGTCTTGGCCCCCGCGCTTGATGGCCTCGCGGCGCAGGTCGGGCAGCAGCAGCCGGATCAGCTTGATCTGCTTGGCGCTGGACAAGCATTGCTTGGGCGGGGTGTGCAGCATCAAGTACTGCAACACCAGATCGCCCATCGGCAGGCCGATAGAGACCAGTTGTTCGATGGCGCTGCGGTCAGATGCGCAGGCAAACAACACCGCCAGATCAAGCTTGGAGCGGCAGCAGGGGCAATGCAGGTCGCTCATCGTGCGCACCCCCGGCTGAGGTCAATCAGCATTGCACCGCAAGTGACCATGATGACCAGGGCACACAGCACAACAACAGCCAAAAACACGCGCTCAGAAGTAGTCATGGGTGCAGCCGTCGTGCATGGCTCAATCACCCCAGGGGCGATCCAGAATTTGCTTGGGTGGCGCATAGCTCACACCCCCGCAATCACGTTGCCATCCACCACGCGCGCGCCGACAGCGGCAGCGGCATTCATGGCACGGCACACCAAGTTGTTGACGACCAAGGGGTGGCAGATGCTCACCCCTTGGTCTTGGATGGCGCGCTCGGGCTTGCGGATCAGCCGGGCGCGGATGGCGTCGTAGGCATCCGGGGCCAGTACGGCATCGACCTTGACCCCAACGCGATCAAACTTGTGGCGCAGGTAGGCTTCTAAGTCAGCATCCAGGGCGGGCAGCGTCACCAGCTCGCAGCGCTGCACCACCTCACGCACCTCGCCGCTATGCTCGCTCAGGCGGGTGGCCAACTCGGGCTGGCCGATCAAGGCGATGCCGATCAGGCGCGAGAGGCCATCCTTCAACTCGGCAAAGCGTTTCAGGTGCTTGAGCGTGGGCACCGGCAGGCTGTGCGCCTCTTCAATCAGTAACAAGTGGCTCTGCCCGGCGCGGCGGCTGGTGCGCAGCACCTGATGCACCTGGGCAAAGCGAGCCTCGGGGCTGCTCTTGCAGTAGGCGGTGGGCGTGAGGGTGCGAATGATGGCCTCGGCGATAGCCGGGGCGCGTAGCGGCTTGCCGCGCGACTCAGCTTCCTCCATTGCCAAGACGTAGGGGCGGATCACGCTCACCGGGCGGTTCTCGTCGATGATGCGTTGTTCTAGGTCTTCGGCTAGCGTGCTTTTGCCCGAGCCCGACTCGCCGACGATGGCCACGAACGAGTGGTGCAGCGCAGCGTCCAGCAGCACGTTGCGCACGTAGCGGATGGCACCAGAGGCAAACACGTCGCCACTGGTTTGGATGTCGTCGCGAAACGGGTCGCGGCTCAGGCCAAAGGCGACCTTGGTTTTTTTGGTCAGGTGTTCACAGCGCAGCAGCATGGTTTCCTCCGATTCAGTGGGTTGGGATGGGGTGGGTTCACCGGCCACGGCGGGCGTGGTGAACAGGGGGCGCAGGTCTTCAGGCTGTGCCCCACGGGTTTTCAGAAAGTTGGCGGCAGCGGCGCGGATGGCCGATGTATTGCGGCGGGGCCACTGGCCTTGCGTTACCAGTCGGCTGGTGGTGGCTTTGCCCAAATTCAGGGCGCGGGACAGATCGGCTTGGCTGGCACCGATGCGGTCGAGAACGGTTTGAATGGTTTTCATCAGTACTGCGTCCCCATACGCTCTAGGTCTTCGATAGCACTTGCGACTTCATCCATCGCGCTGGATACAAACGCCAACATGAACTTGTCGTTTGCGTCTCGTGCTTCGAGGAATGCCGCATCAATCACGCCCTTCAGCTTCTTCATCTCAGCGTGGGCGGCAGTGACATGCCGAAACATGGCTTCCAGATTTGCCAATCGGTCATAGGCGTTAACGGTTTCAGCCATCACGCACCTCCATTCACGGCCCGCAGTGCCGGTACCGGGCGCTCCAGGCGGGCCTTGAGTTCGTCTAAGTCGCTCTCAGGCACGCCTTGCGGGTGCCACTGGGCTATCAGGGCATTGCGCTCAGGCATCATCTCCACGCCCTTGCTGACCAGCCAGCGCGCCACCTCGAACGGGTTCAGCACCCGGTCATCAGTGGGCGGCTGCACCGGCAGGCGCAGTGGTGTGGGTGGCGGCGGGGCCACGGTCACGGTGCTGGGCAGTTCGGTGCCACGGCGTGGCAGGTGTTCGACCTTGCCTTCGTCCAGACCGACGAACGGGTCGATGCGGCCACCAAACGGCGTGTAGCCCTTTTGACGACGCAGCTTGTCGGCGTCTTCCAGCGTCTTGGCACCCGTTGCCAGCTCGGCCAGCTCCTTGCGGTGCTTGTCGGCAACGGTGTCGGCGGGGCTGGCGTAGTCCTCAAAGAAGACGTTGCCCGTGCTGCGAAACCGTCCGTCGTCGTCCATGCGCCCCACCAGCGGGCAGGGGTGCAGGGTTTCGTGGCCGTCCTTGTCAGCATCCACCACAAACACTTGGTTGTTGTCGTAGGGGTTCCAGGTGACATTGAGCTTCTCGCCCACCATCACGCCCGGCACCTGCGACACGTCCCACTGCCGGTCTTGGCCGCCAAACTCCACGCGCAGCCGGTCGTTCACCGTGCGCTTTTCTGGCGCATGGGTCAGCAGCAGGCGGCACATGTCCACATTGGGCGGAATGCGCAACTGCTCGGGCTGAATGCCCTGCCACACCGCAAACCGCGTCTTACCCGTGCGGCTATGGATGTGGCGGCTGTTGTAGTCCGCCATCCAGCGATCGGCCAGGGCATTCAGCTCTTCGACGCTCTCCACCTTCGGGGCAAAGCGCAGCCATGCCTCAAAGTGGGTTTCGACCAAGTTCTGGGCGTTTTCCACCTGCCCGGTAGCACGCGCTTGGCGTGGGGCGTGGGCCTCTAGGCGCACACCCAGACGGCGCAGCAGGTTTTTGGTGGTGCCTGCGGTGTTGGCGCTGCCGGGGTCGCAGTACAGGCCCACCGGCACACCGTGCATGGGAATGCGGTTGCCCTTGGGTTGCATGGCCCAAATCAGGGACTCGGCCAAGTTGATTCCGCTTTCGGCCCCGAGCACGTAATGCACCAGCACTGCGCCGCTGTAGTGGTCGGTGATGACGTAGCGCCACACCCGTGACATCGTGATGCGATCCAGGTTGCCCGGCTTGTTCTTGTAGAACTCGTCGTGCTCGGCCACCCGCAGTCCGCTGTCTTTGGCCTTGCTGCCTTTGCCGTTGATGTAGAACAACACGCACAGGCTGGCATCCACTTGCCAAACGTGATTCGGGTGCAGGCTGCGCATATCGACCGCAGGCGCTGGGCGCAGCAGTTGGTCAGGGTGCAGCTTGTAGACCTTCAGGGCCCTGGCAATGGCGGACACCGACAGTTGGCGGATTTCACCGTCGCCATCCACAAACTCGGCGCGGATTTGGCCGGTGCGCCGCAGGGTGTTGACGGCCTCGACCACCGACACCATCCGTTTGGCGTTTTTGCGCATCCCTTCCAGGATGTAGGCCGAGATCAGCGCGGCTTCTTCGCGCTTGAGGGCGGTTTCCCCCGCATCGGATCGGCGCTTGCGTTCGCTTTTCACAGTGACATCTTTCAGCCCCCTCAGGAGCGTGGCTCTGGACATGCCCAGTTCGGTGCAGGCGGCGCTGTAAATTGCCTCCTTACCGCCGTGCTGGGCGCTTGCTGTGGCCTGGGCGATTTGCACCAGCCGTTCGATCAATGCGGGGCTGCGTGTGACCACGGTGTCCCCCTTGTCATTTGCGCTGCCAGCCACGCCCCGGCCCGGCTACGCCAGTCAGGCCGGGTGGCGGCAGGTGGTGGCTCGGCCCTCACTTCCCCTTTTGCGGGCAAGGCGTTGACTGCCGGGAAGGTGGCGCGGGTCTTGGCATTGGTCTTAGCGCTGGTGGGGGCAACCACAGGGCGGGCCTGCGGGGCGGCGGTCGTCAGCGACACATCTGCCTGCACATCGACCTGTGCGGTAGCGGTCAGCTCGCCCGGTATCGCTACCGTCCAGGCCACGATGCCCAGCACCTCCAGCAGCAGCCCTTGCACCATGCTGGCCAGCAGCCCCACCGTGCCCACGGGCAGGCCGGTGGCAGAGGCGATCTGGGCATCCATCGGGTCAACCCGGCGAGCGCTGGTAGCGGTGTCGGCCTGGGTAGCCAAAGTGGAGAGCTGGGCGTTCAGCGTGGTGCGGCTCTCGGCCTCTTGGCGCTCTACCGCCAGCGCCTGCACCTTGGCATGGGCCTCGGTCACGGCGGCTTGCTGGCTGGTGCAGCGCACCTCGCAGCGGCTGGCAGCGGCGCTGGCGCGGGCCTCGGCAGCGGTGGCCTTGGCCTGCTCTGCGGCCACGTCGGCCAGCGGGCGGGCCTTGATGCCGTCGAGCTGAGCTTGGATGGCGGCGCGCTGCGCTACACCCTGCCCAGCGCTGGCCTGGGTGGCCCGTTGGGAACCAGCACGCTCACCCGCTGCGCCGAAGAAGTGGCCCAAGTGGTAGAGCGTTGCCAGCAGACACAGCGCAGACAGCAGCCACATCCACGGCTTGCGGGTGGACAGCGCAGGCAGCACATGCGAGCCGACGACAAAGGCCGCAGCAGTGGCGGTGTACAGCGCCTGATCCAGCAGGCCAGCGCCCCGGTCTGCCGCCGCCGCAGCGGCCATCACCACGCACACGGCGGTGATGCCCAAAGCCAAGCCCCGCGCCACGCGGCGCTGCATCGGGTTGGTGTGTTGGGTGGTCATGGTCAGCCCTCAGCACCGGCAGCATCAGCGGCACCACCTTCGGGGCGCAGCCAATCCAAACCCGCGTCCGGGTCAATCTCGGGCAAGCCGTACTGGTCAGCCAGGGCCGACAGCTTGGCGCGCATGGTGGCAACGGCAGCGGCCATGACAAGTCGATGGGCCTCGGCGTCGTCGGCATCCAGGGCTTGCAGGGCTGCGCCCAACTCGCCATCAATAGCCCCGCCGACCCCGGCCACCACGCCGCCAAACTGCTTGAGCAGCTCTTCGGTGGACTCCTTCTTGGGCATGCGCTTGATGCGCACGGCCTGCTCTTCAAGTTGATGGATGCGCTCGCTCTTCTTGCCCACCAGCTCGTCTTTGGCCTTCATCTCTTCGCGGGCCTCGCGCAGCATTCTGCGTGCTTCGCTGGGGCTCATGCGCTCGATGTCGTCGATTTGCGCCATGCGCTCAATCACGTCGTCGTCTTCGGTGACGAGTTCAAGGAAGAGGCTTTGCTGCTTCACTTGCTTTGCCAAATGTGCCAAATTGGCACTTTTGGCTGTCTTGGATGCCGCATTCATGAAGCGGTAGGCGGTGCGCTTGGCGAATCCAAGCAACTCAAGACGAGGTATGAAGTCGCCGTGCGGCGTGAGTTCGCGGAGGATCAGCAAGCGCTTTCCCAGCTCCAGACACGACTCCACCGTGCGTTGCTGCCAATAGCGGACTTCCTCTTCAACCGCGCCAATGGTGAGCGGCCCGGTATACCCAATCTGCGTGCTCAACTCTCGGGCTTGTTCCAGCGTCTGCACTTGCATTTGACGCATGTCGGACATTGCGCCGCCGAATGCGGCCTCATCAACTTCGGGGTGGGCCAGCTGGGTGCTGTCTTTCTTCTGTGCCATGTCATCAGTTCCTTGTAGGGCCAAATCCGCCAAATTGGCGGGTTTGGCGCAGGTCAATCAGGGGTACGGGTGAAGCGGTTGCGGGCCTGTTCAACTCGCGCTGCATGCAGGTCGATGGCGCTGAACACCTTCACAGCCTGCTGCGGCAGGCGGGGGGTGAGCCGCCACAGGCCGGTGGCTTCGTCGCGCTCAGCCAAGCCTGCGATGCGCAGGTTTTCCAAGTCGCGGGTGATGCTGCTGGGGTTAGACCCGGTAGCCTTGCTGATAGCGGTGTTGCTGACGCCTTGCACCACATCGCTGAACAGGGCCAGCAGCACCTTCAGGAGGCGTTGCTGCGCAGCGTTGGTGTAGTCGGGCTTTGTGCTCATGCGGCCAACCCGGCTTGGGCCGCTTGCAGAGCCTGAGCGGCGGCGATCAGTTGCTGGCCCAAGGCCAGGGCATGGTCGGCGCTGCGGACAAACACCAGCTTGTAGCCGTGGCCGCGAATGTCCACGCACACGCCTTGGCTGGTGGAGGCCCACACCTCCATGTAGTCGCCACTGCCGTCCTCGTCGCCCAGCTCGGCGGCATAGGGCACGGCTTTGCCGCCTTGGGCGGTGATGCGGAAGGTGCTCATGCGGCACCTCCGTTGCGGGTGTTCCACAGCTCAGCCGCGTCTTCCGGGGTGTCGCCACTGGCAAGGACTGAGCAGGCCGGGCAGTCTTGATTGACGCAACTGACGAAGAAGGTGTGAACTTCCTCGTCGTTGAACTCTTCGGCTTTGGGGGCTGCGCCGCAGAACGGGCACGGCAGCAATTTGGGGGTAGCAGCGGCGTTCATGCTTGGGCTCCTTGGCGTTGGCCGATCAGGCCCAGGCGGCGGGCCACGCAGCGGTGGTAGGTCACGCTGCCCACGGTCTTGCCCATGTAGCGGGCCAGCAGGGCGCGGTTGGCACCCACGCGCTCGCCGTCGATCACGGCTTGCAGGTTGGGGCGCAGCATGTCGAGTGCGTGGGCTTTGGCGGTGTGGAGGCGGTGCAGCTCGGCCTCCATCGCCTCGAAGGCGTTGTAGAAATCATCGCGCCACACCAGCGCCTTCTTGCCCGTGAATCGCATAGCCAAAATGGAGAAAGCCTTGCGATCCATCACGTACATGGGGCGTGGCTTGCTCTGGTGCGTCTTGTACGAAGTGGCCTCAAAACTGAGGGCACTCAGGCCTACCTCGGCATAGTCGGCTTGCAGTTTCTCGATGTCGCGCAGGACGTTGTAGTGCGCCTTCTGGAAGTGTTCGGCCACCTTGAGGCTGGTGGTGTAGACGCGCTCGCCGTCGCGGGACACGAGCAGGGTCTGGGGAAACAGGTCAGTGTTCATGCTTGGGCTCCGGTGAAGGTTGCGGTGGGTGCAAAGGCATGGCGGGTGAGGTACAGGTGTTCATGGCGTAGACGCACCAGCCGACGGATTTGCAGCAGACACAGCGCCTCAATGGCTTGGCTACAGTCGAGCTGGGCGGCGGGGAAGCCTTGCCACAGACTCATGCGATTCAAGGGGCGCGGATGCTGGGCGAGCAGCGCGGCCAGGGCGGAACGCTCACCGGCGGTGATGGGCCGATCCGCGCTTCCCAAGCTTTTGGTGACGATATGGTTCATGTCAAAATGCCTACTGGTTGGTTGTTGGGTTAGAGCTCAAGCTGTGGTCTTGGAACGGTCAGGCTTGGGCTCTACTCACGACTGGGCCGGGGTGGAGTCCTTCAAACCCAGCTTGACGGCGATCTCATGGGCACGGCCATACAGGCCCTTGTCGATGCCAGCCATCAGGCGGTAGACCATGTGCGGCTCGTAGCCGTTGTCACGCGCCCACTGGCTCAGGGTCTTGCCTTGTTGGCGAAAGCTCTCTTTGATCTGTTTTGGGGTCTTCATGCGTCCTAGTCCTTTAGTAAGTGGTTGAGTGGTTGTTGATGGGATGTATTGTGGTGTCCAAATGAGCACCTGTCAATAATTTTGGTGAACAAATGAGCACATTTGAGCGATTGAGGGAGGAGCGCGAACGCCTGGGCTTGAGCCAGGAAAAGTTCGGCGCATTGGGTGGCGTTCTCAAACGAGCCCAGATCAATTACGAGAAGGGGGAGCGCAACCCGGACAGCGCATACCTGTCAGCCATCGCGGCGGCAGGCGTCGATGTGCTCTACGTCCTGACCGGCCAGCGCAGTGGATCCGTACCAGCGCCAACACTGACGGCTGACGAGCGCGAGATGCTGGCGTTGTTTCGGTCAGCAACCCTTACCGGCAAGGCGGCGGCCATTGGCGCGCTGCAAGGTGCAGCGGGGATCCACGCCCCAAAAATTCACATCGCTGGTGGTGCACATGGGCAGATTGCCGATGTGATCCACAACACAACAACCCGCGCCCCGGCACGAGCGCGCCGCAGTTAAGTTGCCAAGGAATAGGCAATGACGACACTGGAAAACACCCTGCTGGATAAGCGCCTTGCCCGAGCGCTTAACGCCAGCAATCAGCCCTACACAAAAGCCGGTCTGATCGCCCGCTGCGAGAGTGATATCGAGTTTTTTGGACGAGAAGCCAGGACAGGCATCTACATGAAAGGCTCTCGTGGAATGCGCCTGAAGAACAGGCGAAGCCTTTTCCCTACCGGGCCGCTGGGCGATGTGGAGTACGCCGATACGGCGAACAAGACGCTGCGGGTTGAGTTCCCATCGGTAGCTTTATTGGAGGCACTTGATGGCGACGGATGGTCCATCACAAAGCACTCTGCGCTGGCGCGGTACTACACAAAACAGGCGGACCCTCCATACCCACAGGCGCTTTCATTGCCTCTTGCCATACAAATGGCCCAGCACATCACTGAACATGTAGAGGTTGCCGAAGATGTGCTTGAGGCGCTTTTTCACGAAGGACGTTCCCCGTATTCGTTGAGTCCCCATGGCTTTGCCATGTCGGTTCTTCAAGTCGAAGACGAGGCCCGCAAGCGTCGATGGAAGCGTGTTGACTTTGCCAAATGGAAGGCTGCTGGCCTGACTTATCCCGTATTACGCCACCAGCCCAAGACTCCAAAGCAGGAGCCAAGACCAAAGCCGCCTGGCGTGGTCTTTCGCATAACAGAGCGTCAAGCAGCTTTGTTGAGGCTCTTTGAGCGGGCCGATGAAGATGGAAAACAACACATTGAGCAAGCTGCTCGCTTTGCAGCCAAGCCACGCAATCCTCCTGCCCTGACAGCGGAGGGTAGCGCTTAAGAAAGGCGTCCGATCCAGGCAAGGCTGTCGGGTTGACTCCCCAAACTTAGGGAGTTGGACGACGCTGGTTCTGGTGGTGCCAGCAGGCGCATCGGCGTGGGTGGCTACACGACCAGGACGGGCCGCTATGTGCCCGCCCACCAGCGCAGTGCCCCGTCTGGCATGGGTGGACGCAGGCGTTGACTCTGCACGCCAACTCAATTTTGAGTCGGCGAGGTGAGGATTTTTTGAAAGGGAGAGAACGATGAGAAGTTTGGTTTGTGCAGCGCTGGGCTTGGCGCTGGTTGCGCCGGTGTGGGCCATCAACAAATGCACCGGGGCCGATGGCAAAGTGGTGTTTCAGGATGCGCCCTGCGTCCAAGGGGCCAAGACCGAGGAACTCACGGTGCGCCCGGCCTCTGGACGTGCGCCTAAGCCACTGCCCCCTTTGGCTGGCGACCCAGCGCCAGCGGCCAGCAGACCGCAAACCGAGGTTGAGCGCATAGACGCCCAGGTGGCAGCAAGCCAAAAAAGCCGCCGCAGACGGGAGCTGGAAGAGCGTTGGGTGCCCGAGGCCAAAGCCGCCATCGACCGCAGCCAAGCCCAGTGCGACAAACAGCTCAAAGAGCTGCAAGCCAAAAAGTCATCTGCCAACAACAACTTGGCCGGGGCGACGTATCTGGCCTCGCTGGCGAACGAGATGTCTGCCGTCACAACCCAGTGCGACACCAAGAACCGTGACCTAAACAAGACTTTGGACTCGTTGCGCAGCGAGTGCCAGTCGCTGGGTGGGTGCCCTTGACATGCTCACGCCCGAGCAGACCCGCGCGGCAGAACTCAACAAGCAGGCGACCGCCCTGAAGAAGGCTGGAGACATCAACGGTGCCGTGGCTGTCCTCCAGCAAATCAAGGATGATGCCGGGCCGCTATACCAGGAAACCCGGCTTGCCAAGTTCTTGCAGCAGGCTGGCCGGGTGGATGAGGCGTTGGCCGAGATTCAATGGCTGCTTGACCATAGTCACGTTTGGGCACAGACCATGTTTGGTCATCAGCCCGTTGCCGTGGTGCAGTGCCAAAGAGCAGTTTGGTGTGAGCACATCCATGCCGATGCAGCCTTGATCTGCAAGCGTGCCAAGCGGCCCAACCAACAAGCACACCACGAAGAATTGCAACAGCGCTACGGGGCGATTCGACAGCGATTGCGGCCATTGGCTGATGCCGACATGAAGGCCAAGAGAAAGGCTTTTGAGGCAGCCAAGACGCAGGGGCCAGGGGCTTTGAGCCGGTTTATCGCCAGTCAGGTACGCCACACATAAGTCCACGAGGGCTCGTAGCGAGCATGTATTAGCTACCCCTCATCGCGCCCGCGCGGAAAACTGCATGGCATCTCACAAAGATTGCCATGCCTAAACCACCCACTATCCCCACCCAACCGCCGCCCGGTGTTCCGGCTTCGGCGATGGAAGAGTGCAGCCACAACCACAACGGCGATCCGCTGCTGACCTACGGTAGCAAGCGCTGGATTTACGCAGACCAGCGCTGGCAGAGCGTGCCCATCCCCGCCGTGGCAAAGCGCCAGCATGGTTTCATCGCGACGACATCCCTCGTTCCATACGCCCTGCTCATCATGGCTGTGGTGGCGATAGTGGGTCTCACTATGGTCGAGACCGAGCATGAGCGCGAGCAGGCCCAGCAGCAGCAAAAGCACCTGCAAGACCAACTGGCCCAGCAGCAGCGGGCCACCCAAACACTGCAAGCCGCACAGCAGCGCGGCGATGACCTGACGCGCCAACTGGCCCAGGCCCAAGCCCAGATCACCCAACTCTCCGAAAGCCAACGCCATGCGATCACTCGCGTCACGGCTGGCCGCGCCTGTCTGGGCGCTGCTGCTGTCAGCCTGCTCAACCAACCCACCGACGTGCCCGCCCCAAGTGCTGACACCGCAGCCGCCAGCAGCGTTGCTGATGCGAGTGGCCCCGCTGCCACCGATGCCGATGTCATGGGCTGGGCCATTGCAGCCCGCGAGCAGTACGACACCTGCCGCGCCCGGCTTGATGCCTTGATCGACTGGCACGAGGGCAACCATGACCACTGATAACCGCGTGTGGCTGGCGGCGCTGGCGCTGTCGGCGGTTGGCTTTGTCGGCATCACGCTGGACGAGGGCTACACCAACAAAGCCATCCCCGACCCGGTTCTGGGCACCAAGGTGCCGACTATCGGCTTTGGCACGACCACCGGGGTCAAGATGGGCGACACCACCACGCCGCCGCAGGCGCTGGCACGGGCGCTGGTGGATGTGCAGGGCTACGAGCACGCCCTCAAAAGCTGCGTCACTGTGCCGTTGCACCAGTATGAGTACGACGCCTATGTCGATCTGGCCTACAACATCGGCCCCGGTGCGTTTTGCGGATCGACCCTGGTCAAGCGGCTCAACGCCAAGGACTACGCGGGGGCGTGCGATGCGATTTTGATGTGGCGGCGCGTGGGCGATGTGGACTGCTCAACGCCCGGCAACAAGGTGTGCGCCGGGCTGTGGCAGCGCAGGCAGCGGCTGCACCGCCAGTGCAATGGGGAGCCGACGTGAACATCGAACTGAACCTGAGCAATTTGCTGTTCATCGTGTTTGCCGTGGTCAGTGCGTTTTGGGCACTGCTCAAACTGCACGCAGCGCGGTTGCAGCGTGACTTGGACGACAGCATCAAGTACGCCAAGGCGGTAGAGGATTCGCTGGGCAAGCACATTGCCGATCACGCCAGCCGACTGGCCCAGTTGGAGTCGGATATTAAGCATGTGCCGACGGCGTTGATCTCGGACATCAAGGTCATGCAAGCGACGCAGGAGGCCACGCACCGCGAGTTGCACGGCATGCGCTTGTCGGTCAACCGGCTTGAAGATTTTTTGCTCAAGAAGTGAAGGGTAAACCCATGAGTTACGCCGATTTTCTGCGGGCTGACCTGCGGCTGGTGACGCTGCGCATCCTCACCGAACTGCCGTCCTACCGGGGCAACAGCTCGGTGTTGACCAACTTGCTGGACAAGTTGGGCCACAGCGCCACCCGCGACCAAGTCAAGACCGAGCTGCGCTGGCTGGCCGAGCAGGGATTGCTGACGCTGGACGAGGCAGGTCAAGTGCTGGTGGCGACGCTGACCGAGCGCGGCCAGGATGTGGCCGAGGGTCGGGCGCGGGTGGATGGTGTGCAACGGCCCAGGGCATGACGATGGGCCGCATATCAACAATTGACCGACTGCCACCAGAGGTGCATGAGCACTTAATGCGCCGCCTGCGCGAGCGTGGCCTGACGTTAGATGGGCTGATTGCCGACTTGCGCGCTACCTTCCCGCACTTGGCCGAGAAAGACGACGACGGCAAAGACAAGCTGCCAAGCCGCAGTGGGGTGCATCGCTTTCGGCAGGGCATCAACGCCATCGTGGCGCAAGAGCGCGAGATTGCCGTGGCTGCCGAGGCGCTGGTGGCCGAGCTGGGTGATGGCTTTGACAGCAAGAGCGGTGCCCTGTTAGCCCAAGCAGTGACGACCCTGGCCAACAAGCGCACGTTCCAGGCGTTAGAGGCCACAAATGAAGGTAAAGTGCTTGAAATCAGCGATGTGCTCGACTTGGCCCGCACGGCTAAGACGGTGAACGAGGCGCGCGGTTTGAGCCTTAAAGAGCGCCGCGCAGTGGCTGAGGATGCCCGACGCAAGCTGCTGGAAGAACAGCAGGCCAAGTTGGATGCAGTGAGCACTAAAAATGGCCTGTCTGCCGACACGGTGGACATGCTGCGCCGCGAGATTCTGGGGATTTCCGCGTGAAGTCCTCTGCACCGAAGTCAGCGCCTGCCGTACTACTGCCGTATCAGCAGCGCTGGGGAGCTGATCCTGCTCCTTTGAAGGTAATTGAGAAGTCGCGCCGTACCGGGATGACCTGGGGCGAGGCGGCGGATAACGTGTTGTCAGCGGCGGCTGCGCGCAACGCCGGTGGGCAGAACGTCTACTACATCGCCTACAACCAGGACATGACCATCGAGTACATCCAGGCGTGCGCGATGTGGGCGAAGGTGTTCAACCGGGCGGCCAGTGCGGTCGAAGAAGGTTTTTGGGACGGCGAGAGCGAAGAGGACAAGAACATCAAGACCTACACGATCCGCTTCCCCGAGTCGGGGTTTCGGATCGTGGCGCTGTCGTCGCGGCCTGCCAACTTGCGGGGGCGGCAAGGGATCATCGTGATCGACGAGGCGGCCTTCCACGATCAGCTTGACGAGCTGCTGAAGGCGGCGCTGGCGATGCTGATTTGGGGCGGAAAGGTGCGGGTCATCAGCACGCACAACGGTGTAGACAACCCTTTCAATGTGTTGGTGACCGACATCCGCTCGGGCAGGCGTGCTGGTTCGGTACACCGGGTGACGTTTCAGGATGCTGTGGTTGATGGGCTGTACCAGCGCGTGTGCCTGCGCCAAGGCATCGACTGGACGGCAGAGGGCGAAGCGGCCTGGATGGCGGGGGTGTATTCCTTCTACGGCGATGGGGCCAGCGAAGAGCTGGATTGCATCCCAGCCAACTCGGGCGGGACGTGGTTGAGCCGGGCGCTGATTGAGTCGCGCATGTCCGCCGATGTGCCGGTGCTGCACTGGGCATGCAAAGCCGGGTTTGAGGTGTTGCCCGACCACGTCCGCGCCGCCGACTGCAACGACTGGCTGACGGCGCAACTGGCCCCGCTGCTGTCGGCGCTGCCACAGGATGTGCTGAGCTTTGACGGTGAGGACTTTGCGCGCTCGGGCGACTTGAGCGTGCATGTACCGCTGCTTCAGCACCAAAACTTGGTGCGCCGGGTGCCGTTCACGCTGGAGCTGCGCAATGTGCCGTTCCGCCAGCAAGAGCAGGTGGCGTTCTACCTGCTGGACAGGCTGCCGCGCTTTTCTGGTGCGGCATTTGATGCCCGGGGCAACGGCCAGTATCTGGCCGAGGTAGCCATGCAACGCTACGGGACTAGCCGCATCCGGCAGGTGATGCTGTCGGAGGGCTGGTACCGCGACCACATGCCCCCGGCGAAGGCTGCGCTGGAGGATGGCACGCTGCTGGACTTACCCAAGGATGCGGATGTGCTGGCCGACCTGCGTGCAGTGCAGATGGTGGGCGGGGTACCGCGCATCCCAGAGAGCCGCAGCACGGGCGGCAAGGGGGATGACGCGGGCAAGCGCCACGGTGACACAGCGGTGGCGCTGGCGCTGGCCTATTACGCCAGCCGCGAGGTGGTTTCTGGCCCGGTGCGCGCCAGGACGCGCAAGCGCCGCCCGGTTTCGCGGGTGGGCGACATCAACGTGGTGGGGTTCTGAGATGACAGATATGCATGAGGTGCTGCAATGGCTGCAACGAGCGTGACGCCGTTTTCGGATCAGGTGGAGATCGCCACGCGCCAGCGGGCGGTGGGGTTCAGTTTTGATGGCTTGCTGCTGCCCAACCCCGACCCCATCCTGCGGTCGCAGGGCAAGAGCATCCAGGTCTATCGGGACATGCGCAGCTATGCTCCGGTGGGTGCGGGTATCCGGCGGCGCAAGGCGGCGGTGCGGGCGCTGGACTCGGGCCTTGAGCGTGGCACGGCCAGCAGCCGGGCGTTCAAGGCGGTTGAGAACTTGCTGGCGAAGTTGCCGATGGATGCGCTGGTGGGGCAAATGATGAATGCGCCCATGTTCGGCTACCAACCACTGGAGGTGATGTGGGAGCAGCGTGGCGGCCTGCTGTGGCCCGCCCGCGTGCAAGCCAAGCCTGCGGAGTGGTTTGCGTTTGACGGGGCCAACCGGCTGATGTTTGTCAGCCAGGGCAATCCGCTGGGCGAGCCGGTGCCGGAGCGCAAGTTTCTGCTGCCGCGCCAGGACGCGAGCTACGAGAACCCCTATGGCGAGGCTGACTTGGCTATGTGCTTTTGGCCCTGGGTGTTTGCACGCGGGGGGATCAAGTTCTGGCTGAACTTTGCCGAGAAGTACGGCAGTGTGTTTGGGGTGGGCAAGCTGCCTGCCAATGCGACCAATGAGGAGAAAGACCAGCTGCTTGACGACCTAGACGCGATGATTCAGAACGCGGTGGCGGTGATCCCAGACAACGGCAGCATCAGCTTGCTGGAGGCAGCGGGCAAGAGTGCCAGTGCTGATCTGTACGAGCGGCTGGTGATGCACTGCCGGGGTGAGATCAACATCGCGCTGCTAGGACAAAACCAGAGCACGGAGGCGTCGGCGAATCTGGCCAGCTCGACCTCGGGCCGGGAGGTGGCCCGCGAGCTGCGCGACGCGGATGCCAAGTTGGTGGCCGAGGCCATCAACCAATTGATCACATGGTTCTGCGAGCTGAACTTTGACGGTGACGCGCCGACCTGGAGCCTGTGGGATCAGGCTAGCCAGGACACGCTACAGGCCGCCCGCGACAAGAGCAACCATGACTCGGGGGCGCGATTTACCAACGCCTACTTCATGCGGGCCTATGGCTACCGGGAGGGGGATTTGGCACAGCCTGCGCCCGCTGTGGGGCCGGTGGCTGGGGTGGCGTTTGCCGAAAGTGTGCCAACAAAGGCACAAACACCGCCGGATGCGCTGGATGCCCTGATCGCACAGGAGCAGGCACAGTGGCAGCCGGTGATGGAGCCGCTGGTTAAGCCGATTCAGGCGTTGTTGTCGGACGCTGCCGCAAAGGGGTTGACGGCGCAGCAGGTGCTGGATTTGTTGCCGGGCTTGCTGCCCAAGCTGGATACCCAGCCGTTGGCTGATTCGTTGACGCGGGTGGCGTTTGCGGCCCGGTTGGGGGCGGCAGCGGGCATTGCAAACGAGTGAGGTGCTATGTCTTCAGCAAGTGATTTTGCGAGGTTAAGGCAGTTGCTGCCTGAGCAAGCGTTGGCGTGGCTGGTTGGTCGGGGGCAGTTGACAGCGACGTTCAATTGGCAGGATGTTTGGCAAGACGAGCATGGGCAGCAGTTCACGATCAGCCGGTTGACGCGGCTGGATTTGTTGCAGTTCATCTACGACACCATCGTGCAATCGGTGGAAGGTGATTTGAGCCGCACGGATTGGATGCGGGATGTGGAGCGGGCATTGACGGATGCGGGCTGGTGGGGGACGACTTCGATGACTGACCCGCAGACGGGCGATACGGCCGAAACGACGTTCAATGCATCACGGTTGCGCTTGATTTACGACACCAATACGCGCATGGCGTATTCGGCTGGGCAGTGGGAGCGCATTGACACCAATAAGCGTACACATCCCTATGTGCGCTACATCAGCAAGCACGATGAGCGGGTGCGGGCCAGCCATCTGGCTTGGGATGGGTTGGTGTTGCCGGTGGATGATGATTTCTGGAAGACACACTGGCCGCCCAATGGCTGGCGCTGCCGCTGTCGGGTGGTGAGTTTGTCGAAGCGGGAGTATGACCGGGGCTATTGGGAGGATCGGCCTGGGGCGGAGACGGATGTGAATGCACCCATTGTTCGGCACGCATTCAATACGGTTGCGCCTGCGGTGGTGACGACGGAGTACGTTAACCCACGCACGGGCGAAGTACAGGCTGTTCCGGTAGGGATTGATCCGGGATTTGGCTACAACGCGGGACAAGCACGGCGGGCAGCACTGGATCGACTGCAACAAGACCGCGTTAACCGGGCGTCTGGCGGCTTAGGGCGGGCGGCGCAAGATGATGGGTTCACGCCATGATTGAGATTTTGGCAAGCATGCAGGGCCAGGAGGTGTGGCGCGCCGACTTGGACAAGTTGTACCGCGAGCTGGGGGACTTGACCGAGGTGATGAACAACCTGGGTATGGAGCTGGAGAATAGGATCAGTGGCCGGTTTGAGACGCGGACTGATCCGGCGGGTAAGGCATGGGCACCGTGGGCGCAATCAACGATTGAGAGCTACCCGGATGGCGGCAACCACAGGTTGCTTGACCGATTTGGCGATATGCTGGGTAGTCTTTCGCATCAAGCCGATGCGTCGTCGGTGCGGGTTGGATTTGGGCAGCCTTACGCCACGTATCACGAGTGGGGCACAGATAAGATGCCTCGGCGCGGTCTGCTGTTTGACGATCCCGATGCTGGGACGTTGGGCCAAGGGGATGATGAGGCGATCAGCGACATCCTTCAGGGGTGGATTGACGGCCTGTTTTAGTGTTTCGTGTGGTGCAACTTATTTTCAGTAGCCCATCCCACATCGTCCCGCCTAGTCCCTAAAAATCCCGATTTATCGCGCCTCTCCTCTTTGATTTATCTCACACCCCTTCATTCAGCGTCAGCGCGTCGGGGTCGGGCAGACGGCGTTGGCGCAACTCGGCGGCGCTGAGCTGGCTCAGCCCCGTCACGCGGCGCAGTGCGGCCAGTTGGGTGGCGCTGTTAAGTTCGGCTTCGGTGAGCTGCGCTTGGGCTTGCGCCAGTTGCGCGGCGGCTTCGGCGGCGGCATCGCGGGTGCCGTCACCCAGCGTCAAACGGCGCGTTTCTTGGGCCGATGCCTGCGCCACAGTGGGCAACACCTGCGCGTAAATTTGCTGCTGGGCTTGGGCGGTTAGCGCGTCCAGCCAAGCGTGACTGGTGCGCAGCCACAGATCCGCTTGGGTTGAAACCAGTTTGGCCTCGCCTTGTGCAGCTTGTAATTGACCGATTTGCAGCCCCGCCCAGTCACGCGGACGCAGCAAGCCTTGGCGAATCGACAGTTGCGTGCTGCGGGAGCGGCCATCAAAGTCATTGCTCAAGCCCTGCGCGTTGTGTGTGGTTTGGTTCAGGTGCTGGGTGGTGTTTTGCAGCGTGACTTGCGGCAGCAGGCGGGCGCGGGCCAAGGCGATGTTTTCATGGGCCGCGTCGCGGTTGGCGTTGGCCGAGGCCAGCGTGGGGTCGGCGGCGAGCGCGGCTTGCAAGGCGGTGTCCAAATCAACCGCGTGCGCGGGGTGCAGCGCCAGCGCCGCCAGCAAAGCCAGCGCGGTCAGGGGAGGGCGTGGAGCGGCCATGCTCATTCCTCCTTCATCGAGGCGGCGATGCGCTTGGTCAGCGGGTGCAGCAAGTACGTCAGCAGCGAGCGCTCGCCGGTCTTGATCAGCACTTCAGCGGGCATGCCGGGTTGCAGTTGGTGGCTGCCCAAGTGCTTGAAGCCCTCGGGCGTGACCTCCACCCGCGCCAAGTAGTACGACACGGTTTGCGTGCCCGCGTTTTCTGTCACCACGTCGTGCGACAGCGACACCACCTTGGCATCGAGCACCAGTTGCGGCGAATGGGCAAAGCCAGAAAAGCGCACCTCGACCGAGTCGCCGCGCTTGACGCGGTCGATCACGAACGGCGGCACGCGGGCATCGACCACCAAGGTTTCGCCTTGGGGCACGATGTCCATCAGCCGCTGGCCGGGGCTGACCACGCCGCCGCTGGAACCGATGGCCAAGCCCACCACTTGGCCGTCAACCGGCGATTTGATCTGGGTGCGCCCCAGCTCTTCGGTGATGGCTTTGAGCTTTTCTTGACCCGCTTGCACCTCGCGGCGCACGTCGGCCAGTTGCGCGCCTTCTTCCTTGTGGTACTCCTGCTTGCGCTGGGCCATGCGCTGGCGCACTTCGGCCACCGAGCGGTGGGCGCGGTTTTGGTTGGCCTGCAAGTCGGCGATGCTGGCTTGCAAATCGGCCTGACTTTGCGTCAGTTGCAGCACTTGGTTGCGCGGCGCGTAGCCTTGTTGGGCCAGCTCGCGGATGTTGTTGAGCTGCTCGGTTTGGGCGCGCGCCTGCGCTTGGCGGCTGGTCATCACATTGCTGATGCCCGCAATTTGCGCTTCCAGCCCGGCGATGTTTTCTGAGGCGGCGCTCATCTCTGCCGTCAGCGCCGAGCGGCGGGCGTTGAAGAGCTGAATTTGCGTGGCCATGTGCTGCTTGACCAAAGGGTCTTGCGCCAGCGCCAGCAAATCGGGGTGAAAGTCGATGCTGGGGCGCTCTTGCTCTTCCGCCAGCAGGCGGCTTTCGGCGGCGCGCTGGGCCATGTAGTTTTGCCGCACCGATTCAAAGTTGGCGCGCGCCAAGCCGTCGTCCAGCACGATCAGGGTGTCGCCCGCTTTCACGGCTTGGCCTTCTTTGACTGGCACTTGCTTGATCACGCCGCCGGTCATGTGCTGGATGGTTTTGCGTTTGGTTTCAATCGACACCATCGCCGGGGCCGACACGCCTTCGTCCAGTGGAGCCCAAGCCGACCAAGCCACAAAGCCGCCAAAACCCACCAGCAGCACCCAAATGCCCAGCCGCACGGGGCGGCGGGTGTCGGTGGCGGCACGCAGGTCTTGCACGTCAGTCGGATTGCCGGGGGTGGCGGCCAGCTTGCCGCTGGCAGGGCGCAATGGGGTGGACATGGGAGTCAATTCCTTGTGGGGGCCAGCGGCCCAAATTGGGCGATGCGCCCGGCTTGCAGCACCAGCACCCGGTCAGCGACCGACAGCAGGTTGCGTTGGTGTACCACCATGAACACGGTGCTGCCTTGGTCGCGCAGGGTGGCAATGGCGCGCAGCAGGGCGGCCAAACCGGCATCGTCGAGGTGGGCGTTGGGTTCGTCTAGCACCACCAGCTTGGGCGCGCCGTACAGCGCCCGCGCCAGCCCGACGCGCTGCTTTTGCCCGCCAGAAAACAGGTTGCCCGCTTCGCCCATTGGCGTGTCGTAGCCTTTGGGGAAACGCAAAATCATCTCGTGGATGCCGGTGGCGCGTGCGGCGGCAATCACTTGCGCCGAGTCCAGTTCGCCAAAGCGGCTGATGTTTTCAGCGAGGGTGCCATCAAACAGCTCCACGTCTTGCGGCAAGTAGCCGATTTGGGCTCCAAGCTGATCGCGCGGCCAGTCGCTCAGCGGGCGGCCATCGAGCAGCACTTGGCCTTGCGCTTGCGGCCAAATGCCCAGCAGGCAGCGCGCCAGCGTTGATTTGCCCGCGCCTGACGGCCCCACAATGCCCACCACTTCGCCCGCTTTGAACTCCACGTTCAAGCCGTGCAAGATGGGCTGCGTGCGCCCCGCCACGGTGGCCGTCAAATCGCGCAGCGTGAGTTGCCCGCGCAGCGCGGAGATGTTGTTGGCGCTGTGGGTGTCCGCCGCGTTCTCGTCAGGGTGGGCTTGCAGCAACGTTTCCAGCCGCCCGTAGGCGCTGCGGGCATCCACAAACTGCTTCCAGATGCTGACCAAGGTGCTGATCGGGCGCAGCGCGTTGGATGTCAGCGCGTTCGAGGCCACCATCGCGCCCATGCTGAGTTCCCCGCGCAGCACCAGCACCGCCCCAGCAGCCAGCACCAGCGATTGCTGGCTGTACTGCATGAACTTGGTCAGGGCCTGCACGCGGTGGGCGCGCTCTTGTGCGCTGCCTTGGGCGTGCAGTTGAGCCTCGTGCAGCGCCTGCCAGCGGCTGCGCAAGTGCGGCAACATGCCCATCGCATGGACGGTTTCGGCGTGGCGCAGCTTGCCGGTCAAGTAGCTGTCGGCGGCGACTTGGGTTTGCATTTGCCGCTCGTAGCCGGGCGCGGTCAGGCGGTTGCTCCACCACGCCAGCGCGCCTTGCAGCAGCGCAAAAGCCAGCGCCAACCAGCCCAGCGTGGGATGCATCAAGAACAGCACCGCCACGTAAATCGGCATCCACGGCAGATCAAAAAAGGCGAACACGCCCTGGCCGGTCAAAAACTGGCGCAAGCTGGTTAAGTCGCTGAACGACTGCACTGGGTTTTGGCTGGACTGGTTCAGGTGCGCGGCAAAGCTGGCATCGAAGACGCGTGAGTTCAGAAACTCGTCGAACTTCACGCCCACGCGCACCAGCAGTTGCGAACGCAGCCATTCGGCAAAACCCATCACCGCAAAAAACAGCACGGTGAACAGCGTCAGCGCCACCAGCGTGAAGCCGCTTTGGCTGGCCATGACCCGGTCGTAGACCTGCAACATGTACAGCGTCGGCGTGAGCACCAGCAAGTTGGTGAACAGGCTGAACACGCCGACCCACAGGCATTCGCGCCGAAACGTCCACAGCGCTCGGCCCAACTCGCTGCGGCGGAAGAAATCAGGCGCGTTCATGCAAGGGCTCCGGGTTTGGTGGCGGCTTTTTGCAGCGCGGCCAGCACTTCGTCACGCGGGCCGAAGGCGGCAACTTGGCCGTCACGCAACACCAAAAGCTTGTCCATTGCGGCCAGCAAGTTGGTGCGGTGGGTGTTGATCACCACGGTGGCTTTGCGCGCTTTCAGATGCAGCAGCGTGGCCATCAGGGCTTGCTCGCCAGCTTCGTCCAAGCTGGCGTTGGGTTCGTCGAGCACCAGCAGTTGCGGCTGGCCGTACAGCGCACGGGCCAAGCCCACGCGCTGGCGCTGACCGCCGGACAAAAACGCGCCTTCGTCGCCGATGCGGCTGTCGTAGCCTTGGGGCAGCGCCTCTATCACCGAG
>CALMOI010000260.1 GCA_937871735.1 uncultured Comamonadaceae bacterium | reverse complement strand
AAAGAGAGTTTTTGCTGCCGCTCATCACCCCCGAGTTGTCGCATGTGCTGATGCAGCAGCGCATGGGCATGCTCAAGGCCGGACGCATTCCGCCGTGGTTTGCCGAAGGGCTGGCGGTGAGCGTGTCGGGCGGTGGCGGCGCTGAAAACGTCAGCCCCGAAGAAGCGCGCCGCGCCATCTTGGCCGGCCTCAGCTTCACGCCCGATGTGGAATCTAGCCTGTTCGCGCAAAAGACGGCGCACAGCTTTGGACTGGAGCACCGCATGTTTTACCGTCAATCTGCATTGTTTGTAGATTACTTACGACAGCAAAACCCCGCCGCTTTTCAAACACTGCTCAGCTACATGCACGCGGGCGGCAGCTTTGAACAAGCGTTTACACAAAGCTACCCCGGCGGCATGGCCCCGTTGTGGTCGGGCTTCAAAGTCGAACTGCAACGCAGCGCCGCCCAAGATGCCGCCGCTGCGGCGAACCGCTGACATGGCCGACATGACCACCATCACCGCTTTGATCTTGGCCGGGGGACGCGGCTCGCGCATGGGCGGCGTGGACAAAGGGCTGCAAACCCTGCACGGCCAGCCGCTGGCGCTGCACGCCTTGCACAAGCTGCGTGCGCAACCGGGCATCAGCGCCATCGCCATCAGCGCCAACCGGCATGTGGACGACTACCGCCAGTTCGGCGTGCCCGTGTGGCCCGACGCGGTGGCCGACTACGCCGGGCCGCTGGCAGGCTTCTTGGCGGGCCTGACCCACTGCACCACACCGCTGCTGCTGACCGTGCCGTGCGACACCCCAGCCTTCCCGCACGACTTGGCCGAGCGCCTGGCCGCCGCCCTGCTGCACGCCAACGCCGACATCGCGATGGCCCGCGCCCCCGACCCGGACGAACCACCCGGCAGCCCGCTGCGCAACCAGCCCGCGTTTTGCCTGCTGCGCGCCCACCTCGCCGCCGACTTGGCCGCGTTCATGGCCGAAGGCGGGCGCAAGATTGGCGCGTGGGCCGCACGCCAGCACACCGTCCACGTCGATTTCAACCAGCCGGGCGACGACCGGCACGCCTTCCGCAACCTCAACACCTTGCCCGATCTGCACGCCCTGAACACCCTGCACGCCCCATGAACACCCCGCAACCCACCCTGGAACAGATCGCCGCCCAACTGCAAGGCTACGACCCGCAAGCGCTGCACGCCAGCGCCGTCAACGACTTCTTGGCTCGTTTGGTTGCCCCCGTCACTGACGTAGAAAACGTCGGCCTCTTCGCCGCCCTGGGCCGCGTGCTGGCCGAGGACGTGATCTCGCCCATCAGCGTGCCGCCGCACGACAACTCGGCGATGGACGGCTACGCTTTTGACAGCAGCCAACTTCAGCCCGACCTAAGCCTCACCCTGCGCGTGGTCGGCACCGCCTTCGCGGGCAAGGCTTGGGCGGGCCAAGTCGGGCCGGGCGAGTGCGTCAAGATCATGACCGGCGCGATCATGCCCGCCGGGCTGGACACCGTGGTGCCGCAAGAATTCACCCGCTTGGACGGCGATAGCGTCACCATCCCGCCCAAGCTGCTGCGCCCCGGCGACAACCGCCGCCTGCTGGGCGAGGACTTGATGGCCGGTCAGCCCGCCCTGCGGCGCGGCCAATCGATCAGCCCCGCCGCCTGCGGCCTGCTGGCCAGCTTGGGCCTGCCCAGCGTGCCGGTGGTGCGGCGACTCAAAGTGGCGTACTTCTCGACCGGCGACGAAATCCTGAGCCTAGGCGAGCCACCCCGCGAAGGTGCGGTCTACGACAGCAACCGCTACACCGTGTTCGGCCTGCTGCAACGCCTGGGCTGCGAAG
>CALMOI010000259.1 GCA_937871735.1 uncultured Comamonadaceae bacterium | reverse complement strand
ACATCAATGTGCCAGTTGGCTTGCTGGCGGCGGGGCTGACGTGGGGCATTTACCGCAAGCGCGAAACCGTGACCCGCAAACTGCCGATTGACACCGTCGGCCTGACGCTGCTGGTGCTGTGGGTGGGCGCGCTGCAACTGATGCTGGACAAGGGCAAAGAGCTGGACTGGTTTGCATCCACCCAAATCATTGCATTGGCGGCGGTGGCTGTGGTGGCGTTTGCCGTGTTCGTGGTCTGGGAGCTGACCGATGAGCACCCGGTCGTGGACTTGCGGCTGTTTGCCCGACCCAACTTTGTGTTTGGCGCGCTGGCCCTGTCGGTGGCTTACGGCTTGTTCTTCGGCAACGTGGTGCTGATGCCTCTGTGGTTGCAGCAGTGGATGGGCTACACCTCGACCTCGGCAGGCATGGCGCTGGCCCCGGTCGGCATTTTGGCGATTTTGCTGACCCCGCTGGTCGGCAAAAAAGTGGGCGTGTGGGATCCGCGCCGCATGGCGACGGGCGCATTCATCGTCTTTGCGCTGGTGCTGTGGCTGCGCTCGCGCTTCACCACCGACACCGACTTTGCCCACATCTTTTGGCCGACCTTGTTGCAAGGTGCGGCAATGGCCTTCTTCTTCATCCCGCTGACCACCTTGACGCTGGCGGGCTTGACCCCAGATCGCATCCCCGCTGCGGCTGGGTTGAGCAACTTTGTGCGCATCACCGCTGGGGCGATGGGCACCTCCATCGTCACCACGCTGTGGGAAAGCCGCGCCGCCCAACACCACGCGCACCTGACCGAGCCGTTGATTCAAGGCCAAGGCGTTTTTGCCACCGCGCTGGCCGGGCTGCAAAACGCCGGGCTGAGCGGCACGCAAGCCTTGGCGCAAATCAACCGGCTGATTGACCAGCAAGCCTTCACCCGTGCGGCGGACGACATCTTTTTGGCGTCGTCATGGCTGTTCTTGGGGCTGATTGGGCTGATCTGGCTGACCCGCCGCCCGGCGCGTGCGGCAGGTGGTGCCGCCGCTGCCGATGCAGGTGGAGCACACTGAAGGACTTATGCGCGCACTGCTCACCACCTTCTCTTGGCAGGAACTGCGCCATCACCCTTGGCGCAATGCGTCGGCGGTGGTGGCGGTGATGCTGGGAGTGGCGCTGGCATTGGCAGTGCATTTGATCAACGCCTCGGCTTTGGGCGAATTTGCCAGCGCGGTACGCTCGGTGGGCGGCCAACCTGATGTGGAATTGCGCAGCGCCCAAGGCCGCTTGGACGAGGCGCTGTTTGCCCGCATCGCCACCCACCCGCAAGTCGCGCTGGCCGCGCCGGTGCTGGAGCTTTCCACCTACGCGCTCAGCACCGCCAACGCCAGCCAGCGGGTGCCGCTGCGGGTGTTGGGCGTGGATGGTTTGCTGGTGGCGGCGCTGTCGCCCGCCTTGATGCCGGTGCCCAGCCCCGGCACCGACCGACTGGCGCTGCTGGCCCCAGACACGGTATTTTTAAACCCCGCCGCCCAGCAAGCGCTGTGGCCTGATCGCAGCGCGCCCGCCAATCTGCGCCTGCAAAGCGGGCTGACGCTGCACGCGGTGCAGATTGCAGGCAGCGTGAGTGCCGCTGGCCCGCCGCTGGCGGTGCTGGACATTGCCGCCGCGCAAGAGCTGTTTGGGCTGCAAGGCCAGCTCAGCCGCATCGACTTGCGCTTGCAGCCGGGGGTGGATCGGGCTGCTTTCATCCGCACACTGGCGCTGCCGGTTGATGTGTCGGCCAGCGAACCGGGCGATGCAGCGCAGCGCATCGACAACCTGTCGCGCGCTTACCGGGTCAATTTGACGGTGCTGGCGCTG
>CALMOI010000258.1 GCA_937871735.1 uncultured Comamonadaceae bacterium | reverse complement strand
GACACCCCTTGCAGCCCATACGCCACCAGCAAGGCGTTGATGCCGCCCCAGCGCTGCGCGGCACGATCCCACAAAAAAGACGAGGGCACCGCCGCCGCGCCCACCACCGTCCAAACCCAGCCGCCGTGCCCGGCCAGTTGCGGCAGCTTGTCCAAAATGGCGACGATGAAGGTGGCGCTGATGACAAAGCCAAACCCGGCGCAAAAGTAGGAGCCGATCAGCAGCCGCATCCAGCGCACCGCCCCTGCACTGGGCTGGGCGGCGATGGCTTGCACGCTGGTGTGCGGCGGCTGCGGCATCCAGGCCCAGGCGGGCACAAAAAACAGCAGTCCCAACGCGCCCAGGGCCAGCCATTGCTCATCCCAACTCAAGCTGCACGCCAACGTGCCAACCACCGCCACGCCCGACACCACGATGCCCAACCCCACCCCAGCAAAGTGCAGCCCCAGCTCGGGCCGGTGCTGGTGCCGGATCAGCCAGTTGAGCACCAGCCCCGAAGCCAGCAGCAAGCCTGCCGTGCTGGAAAAACCCGCCAACAACCGCAACCCAGCCCACAGCCACGGGTCGGCGGTCAGCCCCATCGCCAGCGTGGTCAGCAGCGCCAGCACCAGCCCGATGCGGTAAATGTGGAACTTGAGCCGCAAGTCCCCCACAAATGCCGCCAGCAGCGCGCCGCTCATGTAACCCGCGTAGTTGATGGTGGCCAGCCAGCCGCCGGTGACATCGGTCAGCCCTGCGTGCTGGCGCATGATGGGCAGCATGGGCGTGTAGGCAAAGCGCGCCAGCCCCACGCTGAGGATCAGCGCGCAAATCCCGGCCAAGATGACGCGGTAACGCTGGGTGCTGAGGGGCAAAGCATCAGCGGTCAAGGTAGTGGTACTCATGGGGCGTCTTTGAAAGAACTTGGGCAGCTCACTTTAGGCGATGCAGTGACGCAGGGTAAGTCTGCTGAGCGACAAGAGGTATTGCAGCAACTGCAAAGACCACCAGCACCACGGGCCGCATGTGAACCCCACTGCTATCATCGTTCGCGCCATGACAACCTCCTCGCGCGCTGACGTTCCCAAGCTCCCCTACCGCAACCTTCCCCAGTTGTTCTTGCGCTCGCGCGAGGCTTTGCTGCGGCACTTTCGGCCCATCATCACGCACTTCGGACTGACCGAGCAGCAGTGGCGCATCTTGCGGGTGCTGGCCGAAAGCGGGGAGCTGGAGCCGCGTGAGATTTGCGAGATTTGCCAAATCCTCAGCCCCAGTTTGGCCGGGGTGTTGTCGCGCATGGAGGAGCTGGACTTGGTCAGCCGCAGCCGCATGCCGGGCGACCAGCGCCGGGTGCTGGTGCGGCTGACGGCCAAGTCCGAAGCGCTGGTGGCGGAGCTGGGGCCGCTCATCATGGCGCAGTACAAATTGATCGAGCAGGCGCTGGGGCCGGATCTGCTGCAAGAGCTGTACGCCGTGCTCGACAAAGTGCAGCGCGCCGAGTTGGGCCACATCCCGCAAGTGCCGCTGCCGCCCAAACGCACCGAGCTGTAAGCCAGGGCTCCAGCAGACTCAGCCGTGCGGCACGCCTTCGTGCAGACGTTTGCGCCAACTCAGCAGCCGCAGGCCGAACACCAGCAGCACCACGCCTTCGGCCAGCAAGATCGTCCCCGCGCCCCAGTGGCTGGCCAGCACGCCCGCCAGCAAGCCGCCTAGGGCATCGAAGCCAAAGCGGGCGGCGGTGAACAGCGAGACGATGCGCCCGCGCAATTGCTCGGGCACCAAGCTTTGCAGCAGCATGTTGATGCCCACGTTGCAGGCCGAGATGCCAAAGCCCACTCCGACCATACCCAGCAGCGCCAGCGGCAGCCAGACCGTGGCGGCAAAGCCGACCAGCGCCAGGGCGCTGACCGCCACCCCAACCAACACCACGCCCAACACCTTGGGCAGACCGTGGGTGCGCGCCAGCAGCACGGTGGAGCCAAACGCGCCGCAGCCCGCTGCGCCCCAGAGCCAGCCCAGCGTGGTGGCGTCGCCGTGGAACACGTCGCGGGCGAACACCGGCAGCAGCACGGCGTAGCTGGAGGCGGTCAGGTTGACGGCCATCAGCGTCAGGATCAAGGTGCGCACCGTCCAGTGCTGCCAAGCGTAGCCCAGCCCTTCGCGGAAGACTTGGCCCATGCTGCCTTGGGCGCGCGGCGGCTCTGCGCCCTGCACCAAGGTCAGCGCCCCGATCAGCGCCAAGAACGAAAAGCCGTTGAGCGCAAAGCAGGCCGCCTCGGACGTGAGCCCCAGCAGCAGCCCGGCCAGCGGCGGGCCGATGAAGCGGCCCGAGTTGAACAGCATGGCGTTCAGCGCCAGGGCGTTGGGCAGATCGGCTTTGCTGCCAACAAACGGGCCAATCAGCGACTGGCGCAGCGGGGTGTCAAAGCTGGTGAGCACGCCCAGCAGCAGCGCCATTGCCACCAGAAAAGGCGGCGTGACCCAGTCGCTCCAAGTCAGCGCGGCCAGGGCAAAGGCTTGCAGCGCCATCAGCGCCTGGGTCAGCATCAGCCAGCGTTTTTTGTCTTGCTTGTCGATCCAGGCCCCGGCCAGCGGGCCGACCAGCAGCTGCGGGATCAAGCCGCAAAACGCCGTCACACCCAAGAGCGCCGCCGAGCCCGTCAGCCGGTACACCAGCCACGACAGCGCCACCTGCTGAATCCACGAACCCAGGATCGACACCGCCTGCCCAGCAAAGTACAGCCGGAAGTTGCGGTGCGCCAAGGCGCGGATGGCGGGGGGCCAAGCGGAAGGTGAAGCTGCGGTCATGGGCGTGGGACGGGCGTGAAAGCGACAGCTTACAGCCCGGCCAGCGCGAGGTACTTGGTTTCCAGGTACTCGCTCAAGCCGTGGCTGGAGCCTTCGCGGCCTATGCCCGAGAGCTTGACGCCGCCAAAGGGTGCGACCTCGGTCGAAATCAGCCCGGTGTTGACGCCGACCATGCCGTATTCCAGCTGCCGTGACACGCGCCAGACCCGGGCGTGGCTTTGGCTGTAGAAGTAAGCGGCCAGACCGAACTCGGTGTCGTTGGCCATCTGCACGGCCTCGTCTTCGGTGTGGAAGCGAAACAGCGGGGCCACGGGGCCGAAGATTTCTTCACGCGCCACGGCCATTGCTGGGTTCACGTCGGCCAGCACGGTGGGGGCGTACCACGTGCCGCCCAGGGCGTGGCGCTCGCCGCCGACCACCACGCGCGCGCCTTTGTCCAGCGCGTCCTTGACCAAGGATTCGACCTTGGCAATGGCTGCCTCGTCGATCAGCGGGCCTTGGGTCACGCCCTCGTCCGCGCCGTTGCCGACGTTCAGGGCGGCAGTGGCGGCGGCAAGCTTGGCGGCAAAGGCGTCGTAGACGCTGTCTTGCACCAAAAAGCGGTTCGAGCAGACGCAGGTCTGGCCCGCGTTGCGGTACTTGGAGGCCATCGCCCCGGCGACGGCGGCGTCCAGATCAGCGTCGTCAAAGACGATGAAGGGCGCGTTGCCGCCCAGCTCCAGCGACAGTTTTTTGACGGTGCCCGCGCACTGCTGCATCAAGAGCTGGCCGATGGGCGTGGAGCCGGTGAAGGTGAGCTTGCGCACCGTGGGGCTGGCGGTCAGCACGCCGCCGATGGCGCTCGCCTTGCCCGTGACCACACTGAACACGCCCGGCGGGACGCCTGCGCGCTCGGCCAGTTCGGCCAGCGCCAGGGCGGATAGCGGCGTTTGCTCGGCAGGCTTGAGCACGATGGTGCAGCCCGCCGCCAGCGCCGGGGCCACCTTGCGGGTGATCATGGCCGAGGGAAAGTTCCAGGGCGTGATGGCGGCGCACACGCCCACGGGCTCTTGCACCACCACCAATTGCCGGTCTTTGAAGGGCGAGGGGATGACTTCGCCGTAGGCGCGCTTGGCCTCTTCGGCAAACCACTCGATGTAGGCGGCGGCGTAGGCGATTTCGCCGCGCGACTCGGCCAGGGGCTTGCCTTGTTCGGCGGTCATCAGGTGGGCCAGGTCTTCTTGGTGCGTGTGCATCAGGTCGAACCAGCGGCGCAGGATGCGGCTGCGCTCGGCAGCGGTGGTGGTGCGCCAGGTTTTCAGGGCGCGGTCGGCGGCGGCCACGGCGCGCTCGGTCTCCGCAGCGCCGCAGCGCGGCACGGTGGTAATCGCCGCGTCGGTAGCGGGGTTGGTCACGGCCACGGTTTCGCCGCTGTCCGCACCCACCCAGGTGCCGTCGATGTAGCAGGCGCTGCGCAGCAGGGCGGTGTCTTGCAGGGTCAACATGGGGGCATCAACTTTCGGTCTTGAACTTGGCGGCCAGGGCGGTGGCGGCGGTGCGCAGCAGCAGCGCATCCACACCCACCACGATGAAGCTCGCGCCCAGTTCGCGGTACTGGGCGGCGGCTGTGGGGTCAGCCGAGAACACGCCGGGCGCTTTGCCCGCATGCGCGATCTGGGCGATGGCGGCGGCAATCGCGGCGCGTACCTCGGGGTGACCGGGCTGGCCCAGATGGCCCATAGAACCCGCCAGATCGGACGGGCCAATGAACACGCCGTCCACGCCCTCGACCTGCAAGATCTCGGGCAGCGCGGCCAAACCGGCTTGCGATTCGATCTGCACGATCAAACTCATCTCGCGGTCGGCGTGGGCAAAGTAGCCGTCCACCGCGTTCCAACGTGCGGCGCGGGCCAAGCCGGTGCCCACGCCTCGCAGGCCGTTCGGCGGATAGTGCATGGCGCGCACCAGCTCGCGCGCTTCGGCGGCGCTTTCGACCATCGGCACCATCAGCGTCTGCACGCCTGCGTCCAGCAGTTGCTTGATGCGCGCCGGGTCGTGATCGACGTTGCGCACCACCACTTGCACCGGGTAGGCGGCCAGCACTTGCAGCTGGGCCAGGATGGAGCGCAGGTCGTTGGGGCCGTGTTCGCCGTCGATCAGCAGCCAATCGAAACCGGCACAGGCCACGACTTCGGCGCTGTAGGGGTCGGCCAAGCCGAGGAACAAGCCGATTTGCGTCTGGCCTGCGGCCATCGCGCGCTTGAATTGGTTCAGGGGCATGTCCATGCAAAAACTCCGGTTCAGTCAAAGTGGCAGGTGATGCTGCCCATCGGGCCGTAATCGGCCTGGAAGGTATCACCGGGCCGGGCCTTGACCGGGCGGATGAACGAACCCGCCAAAATCACCTGCCCCGGCTCCAGCGCCACGCCGTGCGGCGCAAACTTTTTAGCCAGCCAAGCGATGCCGTTGGCCGGGTGGTTCAGCACCCCGGCGGCCACGCCGGTTTCTTCGATCACGCCATTGCGGTACAGCAGGGCCGACACCCAGCGCAAATCCACGTCCAGCGGCTTGATGGGGCGGCCCCCCAAAATAATGCCCAGATTGGCCGCGTTATCGGAAATGGTGTCCATCACCTTGCGCGGGCGCTTGGTTTCGGGGTCGATGCGGTGGCAGCGGGCGTCGATCAATTCGATGGCGGGCATCACATAATC
>CALMOI010000257.1 GCA_937871735.1 uncultured Comamonadaceae bacterium | reverse complement strand
CGATCAGCGGGCACCAAGGCGGCAACTTCACGCAAATCAGCGGCGGTTTTGAAGGTCAAGATGCCTGAAAACGAGATGTAAAAGCCCAAGTCCAGCGCCGCCCGCGCGACTTCGCGGCTTTCCGTGAAGCAGTGAAACACACCGCCTGCTGAGCCGCTGCCGCCATCTTCACCCTCCTCGCGCAAAATTGCCAGCGTGTCGTCTGAGGCTTGGCGAGTGTGAATCACCATCGGCAACTGGGTTTGGCGTGCGGCGCGAATGTGAGTGCGAAAACGCTCGCGCTGCCATTCCATGTCGGCCACGGTGCGACCGCCTTTGCGTTCGTCCATTTGGTAGTAGTCCAGGCCGGTTTCGCCTATCGCCACCACTTTGGGCAAGGCGGCGCGCTGCACCAAGTCGGCCAAGGTGGGTTCTTGCACGCCTTCGTTGTCGGGGTGAACGCCGACAGTGGCCCAGAAGTTGTCATAGCCCGTGGCCAAGGCGTGGACTTCAGGAAAGCTTTCCAAGGTGGTGCTGATGCACAACGCACGGGTGACGCGGGCGGCCTCCATCGCAGCGCGGATGCTGGGCAATTGAGCCATCAGCTCAGGGAAATTCAGGTGGCAATGGGAGTCGGTGAACATGCGATCAAATGGTTTGCGTGGGGCGGTCTGAACCTAGGGATGAACCCAAAATTTGCTCAATTTTGACTCTGAGCTGCTGCGATTTTTCGTCTTTCGGGAAGCAAATGCCCACGCCTTGGGTGCGGTTGCCACTGGCGCGTGCGGGCGTGACCCAGGCGACTTTGCCAGCGATGGGGTAGCGCTGCACATCGTCGGGCAGCGTGAGCAGCACGTACAAGTCGTCGCGCAATTTGTAGTCGCGGGTGGTGGGGATGAACAGCCCGCCTTCCGTGAAAAACGGAATGTAGGCGGCGTACAAGGCGGCTTTTTCCTTGATCGCCAGCTGAATCACGCTGGGGCGCGGGGTGTTCGATGCGGCTGTGGGTGGTGTAGCGCTCATGGACGTTGCCCGGTTGAGGTGGATGAAGTGCCGCGCATCATTTGCGCAGCTTGGGTGCTGAGGGCTTCCAGCATCAAGCCTGCGTTGAACGGGTGCTCGG
>CALMOI010000256.1 GCA_937871735.1 uncultured Comamonadaceae bacterium | reverse complement strand
GGGGCATCAAGCGCGGCCTGATGACCACCGTGCACGCCGCCACCGCCACGCAAAAAACCGTGGACGGTCCGTCGAACAAAGACTGGCGCGGTGGCCGTGGCATCTTGGAAAACATCATTCCCTCCAGCACTGGCGCTGCCAAGGCCGTGGGCGTGGTGATTCCTGAGCTGAACAAGAAGCTGACCGGCATGTCGTTCCGCGTGCCGACATCTGACGTGTCCGTGGTCGATCTGACCTGCGAGCTGAACAGCGAAGCCACGCTGAAAGAAATCTGCGCCGAAATGAAGGCTCAGTCCGAAGGCGCTTTGAAGGGCGTGCTGGGTTACACCGAAGACAAGGTCGTGGCAACCGACTTCCGTGGCGACACCCGCACCTCGATCTTTGACGCAGATGCCAGCATTGCGCTGGACGGCACCTTCGTCAAGATCGTCAGCTGGTACGACAACGAATGGGGTTACTCCAACAAGTGCCTGGAAATGGTGCGCGTGGTGTCCAAGTAAGCCACACGGGCAGGCTCCGGCCTGCCTGATGCGCATGAAAAAGCCTGAAAACCGGCCTACGCTACGCTCGCGCAAGCCTCCTGAAACGGGTTTCAGGAGCGTTCAGACGGCTTCTAGGCCCGAATTGGGGCCCCAGTGCCGGGAAGCGTAGCGCGGTTCAGACCACCTGAAACGCCAAGTGCTTGCCACAAGCCTGCACGTACTTGCGAAGCGTGGCAATGGAGGGCGAGTGTTTGCCCGTGGCCAAGGCCCTCTCCAGGCGTGCCACAGCGGGCGCTTGGGTGCCCATGCGCTCGGCCACCTGCCCTTGTGTCAGGCCTGCCTCCTGACGCGCCTTCAGCAGCGCGTCCAGCAACACGCCTTCTTCGCGTTCAATGCGTGCCACCTCGGTCTGCACGCCGGGGCGCGCCATTAGCTTACGGATGATTTCGTCATGGGTGTGCATGTTTGATCTCCTTCATGCGGGTTTCGGCCAGTTCACGCTCACGCACCGGGGTTCGGGCTGATTTTTTGACAAAGCTGTGCAGCATCACGATGCGTTTGCCCACCAAGGTGCAAAAGAACACCCGCGCGATGCCTTCTGCCCCTTTCAACCGTAACTCGAACAAGCCCTCGCCAAAGGCCTTGGTGTGCGGATCACCCAAATTAGGCCCCAACGCCACCATGCGGCGCGTCAGCACGATGTAGCGTGCGGCCAAGGTATCGGGCAAAGACAGGATCGCCTCCTGCACAGCCTCGCTGTAGTAGATGATCGCGTAATCCATCCTGAAATATTAACATATTTGTTAATATCCAAAGAGACTCACCCGATCTCCCGCCCGGCCTCACCCCAAGTGCGCACCCACCACGCCAGCCAGCTCAAACATGTTGATCTGCGGCTTGCCGAAAATGGGCAGCAACTTGGCATCGGCCACCAAGATGCGCTTGTCCTTCGCGTCTTGCAGGCCGTGGGCTTTGATGTACTCCCACAGCTTTTTGATCACTTCCGGGCGGCTCACCGACTCTGTGCCGATCACCGCTGCCAACGCCGCGCTGGGTTGCTGACCCGCGCCTGCTGCACGTTTTTTAGGCGCGGCGGCTGATTTGGTGGCGGCTTTGGCCGCAGATTTCGTGGCAGATTTCGGGGTCTTAGCCGCAGCGGTTTTCGCCGGAGCCTTGGCCGCAGCGCCAGCCGCTGCCGCGCCCGCTGCCCCGGCTGCCGGGGTGCGCGGCGGGAACTTGCTGGGCGCAAATTCAAAGTTCACCTTGTTGGCTTCTTTGTCCCACACCAAGAAGGCTTTGAAGGCGCGACGGGTGCGCATCGACACGAACTTGTCGAGCAAGTCGGTTTTGCCGGTGCTCAGCAGCTTGCGCATTTGGGCGTGTTCCACCGGCTGCTGCAAGATGATGGTGCCGCTCTTGAAGTCGCAGCTCGGCGTGACTTGCCCGGTGGTGGGCACGGCTTTTTCGCAGACGTAGTTGCTGCCGTGCTCATGCACCGGCGCGCCGCACTTGGGGCAAGCGCCCAAGGATTCGCTGGCGCTGAAGTCGATCAGCTCGCCGCTTTCTTCGGCGTTTTTGTCGTCGCCAAAGTCAAATTCCAGCTTCCAGTTGTGCTCTTCATCGTTGTACTTGAGCACCATTTCGGCGGTAAAGGGCCAACCGGCCTTGGAGCGGAAGCCGTCCAGCGGGCCGATTTTTTTGTCGCGCAAGAATTGCTCGACTTCGGCGGTTTCAAAGGTGCGGCCCGCCGGGGTTTTGCCGAACGAGAAGCCGCAGCCCGTGCCTTCGGCCTGACCGCCTGCGCCCACGCAGGCGTAGCGGCGGTAGTTTTCGCGCACCACGCCGCCGCAGTTCGGACAAGGCGCGGTCAGCGTAGCGTAGTCGCCGGGCACGGTGTCGCGGTCGTATTCCTTGGCTTTTTTGACGATGCGCTCGGTCATGGCGGCAATGTCGCGCATGAAGGCATCGCGGCTGAGCTTGCCTTGCTCCATCTGCGCCAGCTTGTATTCCCAGTCGCCGGTCAGCTCGGGGCGCGAGAGTTCTTCCACGCCTAGGCCGCGCAGCAAGGTCATCAGTTGCACGGCTTTGGCGGTGGCGATCATCTCGCGGCCTTCGCGCAACAGGTACTTTTCGGTAATCAGCCCTTCGATGATGGAGGCGCGGGTGGCGGGCGTGCCCAAGCCTTTTTCTTGCATGGCTTCGCGCAGCTCGTCGTCATCGACCAGCTTGCCTGCGCCTTCCATTGCGCCCAGCAGCGTGGCCTCGGAGTAGCGCGCCGGGGGGCGGGTTTTCAGGGGTTTGGGCTCGACCGTGTCGGTGCGCACGGTTTCGCCGGGGCGCACGGGCACCAAGTTCTGGCCCTTGTCGCCGTCTTTGGCGTCGGCCACTTCGTCGGCGGCTTCTTTGCCGTAGATCGCCAGCCAGCCCGGCTTGACCAGCACTTTGCCTTCGCTCTTGAACTGGTGGCGGGCGGCGGGCAGCGCCACCGTGGTGATGCGGGTGGTGATTTGGTATTCGGCGCTGGGAAAGAACACCGCCATGAAGCGGCGCACCACCAAGTCGTACAGCTTTTGCTCGGTTTCGCTCAGGCCGCTGGGCGCTTGCAGCGTGGGGATGATGGCAAAGTGGTCGCTGACCTTGCTGTTGTCAAACACGCGCTTGGTCGGCTTGATGTAGCCCTGGTTCAGCGCGGTTTGCGCGTGGGGGGCCAAGTGCTTGATGCCGCTGGCGGCCAGCATGGCAAAGGTTTGCTGCACCACGGGCAGGTAGTCTTCGGGCAGGTTGCGCGAGTCGGTACGCGGGTAGGTCAGCGCCTTGTGCTTTTCGTATAGGCTTTGGGCGATAGCGAGCGTGGTCTTGGCCGAGAAGCCGAATTTGCCGTTGGCCTCGCGCTGCAAGCTGGTCAGGTCAAACAGCAGAGGCGAGGCTTGGGTGCTGGGCTTGCTTTCTTCGCTGACGGTGGCGGGTTGGCCGCGCACGGCGTCGGCAATCGCCTGGGCGGCAGCGGCGTTCCACAGGCGGTCGGCGCGCTGCTCGGGGTCGCCTTCGGTCTTTTTGAACTGCGGGTCAAACCATTTGGCCGGGTAGTGACCCGCGTCGGCGGCAAAGCTGGCGTGGATTTCCCAGTAGTCGCGGCTGACGAACTTGCGGATTTTTTCTTCGCGCTCCACCACCACGGCCAGCGTCGGAGTTTGCACCCGGCCCACGGTGGTCAAAAAGAAGCCGCCGTCACGCGAGTTGAACGCCGTCATGGCGCGGGTGCCGTTGATGCCGACCAGCCAGTCGGCTTCGGAGCGGCTGCGGGCGGCGTCGGCCAAGCCACGCATTTGCGCGTCGCTACGCAGGTTCTTGAAGCCGTCGCGAATGGCTTGCGGCGTCATGGACTGCAACCACAGCCGCTCGACCGGCTTGCCCAGGGGCTTGGCTCCGCCTGCGTATTGCTCAATCAAGCGGAAGATCAGCTCGCCTTCGCGGCCCGCATCGCAGGCGTTGATAAGGGCCGTCACGTCTTTGCGCTTGGCGAGCTTGACCACGGCGGTCAGGCGCGATTTGGTTTTGTCCACCGGCTTCAAATCAAAGTGCGGCGGAATCACCGGCAGATGGGCAAAGCTCCACTTGCCGCGCTTCACGTCATAGGCTTCCGGGGCTTGAATCTCCAACAAATGCCCCACGGCGCTGGTGATGATGTACTGCTCGTTTTCAAAGTGATCGTCGTGTTTCTCGAACTTGTCCGACACCTGCGTCAGGGCGCGGACGATGTCCTGCGCAACCGACGGTTTTTCTGCGATGACCAATGTTTTCATTTATCTACAATCCCGGTTTCTCGCGCGCGCCCACGCGCTCGCATACGAATTGACCATACCAAATTTTCAAACCGTGCTCACACCGCCCACCACGCGCCCGGCGCGCCGCCTTCAAACCCGGCGCTCGGGTGTTCACGGCAAGGGCGTGTTCGCGCTGTGCGATTTGTCAGCCGGTGAGACGCTGATCGAGTACGTGGGCGAGATCATTTCGTGGGACGAAGCCCAAGAGCGCCATCCGCACGACCCGGATCAGCCCAACCACACGTTTTACTTCCACATCGACGGCGACCGGGTGATTGATGCCAACTTTGGCGGCAACTCCTCGCGCTGGATCAACCACAGCTGCGACCCCAACTGTGAGGCCGAAGAGCGCAATGGCCGCATTTTTATTGTGGCGCTGCGCGATATTGCCGCCGGCCAAGAGCTGAGCTACGACTACGGCTTGATGGTGGAAGAGCGTTACACCGCCAAGCTCAAGGCCGAATACGCCTGCCACTGCGGCGCGGCAAACTGCACCGGCACCATGCTCGCGCCCAAGCGCCGCACGGGCGCGCCCAAAACTCCCACACAACGCTGAGCACCCGCTCTCTTCATTGATGTCCAACCCCATCCGCTGGCCCACTGAGGCCATTTGGGAAGCCGTGGTGCCCGCGCTGCCCGGCTTCACGATTGAAATCTTGCCGCAGGTGGACTCCACCAACAGCGAGTTGATGCGCCGCGCCCGTGCCGGTCAAACCGAACCGACGCTGCTGGTGGCTGAGACGCAAACCGCCGGACGCGGACGTTTGGGCCGCGCCTGGCGCGGCGCGCCCGGCGAGTGCCTGATGTGCTCGCTGGCGCTGCCGCTGGCTCCGCGTGATTGGTCGGGCTTGTCGCTGGCGGTCGGCGTGAGCTTGGCCGAGAGCTTGCATCCCGAAATCCAGCTCAAATGGCCGAATGACCTGTGGTGGCAAGGCCGCAAGCTGGCGGGCATCTTGATTGAAACCGCCGTCTGCGGCACAGAGCGCCATGTGGTGATTGGCTTTGGCATCAACATCACCCCGCCGCACGATGTGGACGGCCTGAACACCCCGCCCGTGGGCCTGCAAACGCTGCTGCCGGGCATCGACGCGCCCGCCGCCTTGCTGCGCGTGGTGCAGCCGCTGGTGCAGACACTGCAAGCCTTCGAGGTGTACGGCTTTTCGCCGTTTGAAGCGCGCTTCAACGCCCGCGACCTGCTGCGCGACGCGCCCGTCACCCTGAGCGACGGCCAGCACGGCACCGCCCACGGCGTGGACGAGAGCGGCGCGCTGCGGGTGCTGACCGCCAGCGGCATGCACAGTGTGAACAGCGCCGAAGTCAGCGTACGCCCGGCTGCATCAACCTGAAGTAAAAAGCCACCATCGCAGTGAAACATGCATAATTTTGCATGTTTCAACTCTGATCTCAGGAGACTGCGTTCCATGTCACTTCAGCTTTATTACGCGCCCGGCGCGTGTTCCTTCATTCCGCACGTGCTGCTGGAAACCACCGGCACCGCGTTTGAACCCACGATGGTCAAGCTGCACAAAGGCGAGCAGCAAAGCGCCGAGTACAAAGCCATCAACCCACGCGGCCAAGTGCCAGTGCTGGTGCACGACGGGCAAGTGGTGACACAGATTTTGGCCATCATCGGCTACCTGAACGACCTGTTCCCCGAGATGGGCTACCTGCCCCGCGAGCCGCTGGCACGCGCCAAGGTCATGGAAACGCTGGCGTGGATGAACAACACCGTGCATCCGACTTTCACGCACATCTTCATGCCGCAAAAGTTCACCAACAACACCGCTGTGCATGGTGATTTGCGCAGCCACAGCACCGAGCTGTACCGGGGTTTGATGGGCGAGTTGCAAGCCCTCGTGCAGCGCGCTGAAGCAGCAGGCCAGCCTTGGCTGGGCGGCGACAAGTTCGGCCCGCTCGATGCCTACACGCTGACGCTGACGCGCTGGGGCAGCTTGGCGGGGATTAACCCGGAGGACTACCCGGCGCTGTGGGCCTTTGTGCAGCGCGTGGCCACCCAACCCGGCGTGGCCCGCGTGATTGAACGCGAGCGCTTGCAGCTCAACCTGTACAAAGCGGGCTGATCAACGCGGCTCGTGGCTGCTCTGGCTGCGGCGATCCAGCACGAAGCGCACGTTAAAGCAGGTTCCCGGCGGGCGCAGACCCGGTTGGGCATCTTCAATCGTGACCGCCGCGCCGTGCTGCTGGGCAATTTCCCGCACGATGGGCAGCCCCAGCCCCGAGCCATCCACGTTGGTGCCCAGCACGCGGTAAAAGGGCTGGAACACCAGTTCGCGCTCAGCCTCGGGAATGCCGGGGCCGCTGTCTTCGACTTGCAGCACCAGCACTTGGCCGAAGGGATCGGTCAACAGCCGGGCGGTGACCACGCCGGGCCGCGCCTCGGTGGACGGGGTGTAGTGAATCGCGTTGTCCACCAAGTTGCGCACCATCTCTTTGAGCAGCGTGGGATTGCCGTTGATCATCACTCCCGCCATGCCGGGCATGGCCCCGTCGTAGCCCAAGTCGATGCGTTTTTCCAGGGCACGCGGCACCGAGTCTTGCACCACTTCCATCGTCAATTGCGCCATGTCGCAGGGCAAGTGACTGAGCACCATGCTGCCCGACTCAGCCCGCGCCAGCACCAGCAGTTGGTTGCCGGTGTGGGTGGCACGCACGCTGGAGCGGCCAATTTGCATC
>CALMOI010000255.1 GCA_937871735.1 uncultured Comamonadaceae bacterium | reverse complement strand
GAACTGGCCGCTGTACCAGACCACCGCCTGCCCCGCTGTCAAACCAAACAGGGCGATGATCACCAAGCGCAGGTTTTTCCACTGACCAAAGGCTTCGGCAACCGGCGCTTTGGAAGTGCGGCCTTCTGCCTTCATGCGAGAAAAAGCGGGCGACTCGCTCATGCTCAGTCGGATGTAGACCGACACGGCCAGCAGCACGATCGAGAGCACAAACGGCACACGCCAGCCCCAATCGACAAAAGCGGCCTCGCCCGTCACGCTGCGCACGCCCAAGATGACCACCAAGCTCAGCAGCAGCCCCAGTGTGGCGGTGATTTGAATCCAAGCGGTGTAAGCCCCGCGCTGACCATTGGGCGAATGCTCGGCCACGTAGGTGGCCGCGCCGCCGTACTCACCGCCCAGCGCCAGCCCTTGCAGCAGCCGCAGCGCAATCAGCACCACGGGTGCCGCCACGCCAATGGTGGCGTAACTGGGCAGCATGCCGACGATGAAGGTGGACAGCCCCATGATCAAGATCGTCACCAAGAAGGTGTATTTGCGCCCGATCATGTCGCCCAAGCGGCCAAACACCAACGAGCCAAAGGGCCGCACGATGAAGCCCGCCGCAAACGCCAGCAAGGCGAAGATGAAGGCCGAGCCTTCGTCCAGGCCGCTGAAAAACTGCTTGGCAATGATCGGGGCGAGCGAGCCGTACAGGTAGAAGTCGTACCACTCAAACACCGTGCCCAGTGACGAGGCAAAGATCACCTGCTTGTCTTGGGTGCTCATGGGGCGGGGGGCGGCCATCGGGTCTCCTTTCACGGACGGATCACAGGCTGACGGCGGCAGCCCTTTGGAGGCGGACTATCAGATCCGCGCCTGACCTCAGTCTGACTCAAATCTGTCAGATTCAAGTCATTTCTGATTCAAAACTTACAAATACGGTATTAACCCTTAGGTTTTATTTTTCGATATGGAATTACGCCTGAAAGTCCCTGTCAAACAACAATTTTTTTCTTCCGTCGAGTTTCGACGGGAGCGATTTTTTTATTTTCTCAAGGCCTGTCAGCATTAATTCGTAAGGGGATGGTCAGTCCGCGTTCCCAAAATCGCTCCGTGTGTGTTCATGCACAACTTGCGTTACGTATTCCAACCCTGAAGGAGATCCACATGAGTGATCCGGTGGTAGACAAAATCCAGAAAAACCCGAAGTATTTGGAGCTTCGGAACAAACGCAGCGGCTTCGGCTGGGCGCTGACGGCGCTGATGATGGTCGTGTACTACGGCTACATCGCGCTCATCGCGTTCAACAAGCCGTTCTTGGCCCAGCCGATCGGCGCGGGCGTGACCTCGCTGGGCATTCCGATTGGCATGGGTGTGATCGTGTTCACGATCGTCATCACCGGCATCTACGTGCGCCGCGCCAACACCGAGTTCGATGCGCTGACCGCTGAAATTTTGAAGGACGCTGCGAAATGAAAAAGACTCACGCAACCATTGCGGCGCTGCTGGCGCTGCTGATGGCTGGCTCGGCCTTCGCCGCTGGCGCGGACTTGGGGCAAGCCGCCAAGCAAGAAACCAACTGGACCGCGATTGCGATGTTCGCGATCTTCGTGGCCGGTACGCTCTACATCACCAAGTGGGCGGCAGCCAAGACCAAGTCGGCGGCTGACTTCTACACCGGCGGTGGCGGCATCACCGGCTTCCAAAACGGCTTGGCGATTGCCGGTGACTACATGTCTGCCGCATCGTTCTTGGGTATTTCCGCTGCCGTGATGGCCACCGGCTATGACGGCCTGATCTACTCCATCGGCTTCTTGGTCGGCTGGCCTGTGATCACGTTCTTGATGGCTGAACGTCTGCGCAACTTGGGCAAGTTCACCTTCGCCGACGTGGCAGGCTACCGCTTCCAACAAGGCCCGATCCGTGCGTTTGCCGCTTCTGGCACGCTGGTGGTGGTGGCGTTCTACCTGATCGCTCAAATGGTGGGTGCCGGTCAACTGATCAAGCTGCTGTTCGGTCTGGAATACTGGATGGCTGTGGTCATCGTGGGCGGCCTGATGATGGTGTACGTGCTGTTCGGCGGCATGACAGCCACCACTTGGGTGCAGATCATCAAGGCTTGCTTGCTGCTGTCGGGCGTGACCTTCATGGCCATCATGGTGTTGTCTCAGTTCGGCTTCAGCCCTGAAGCACTGTTCGCCAAGGGTGTGGAAGTGCGCACCGCCATTGCCGCCAACTCGGGCAAGACACCGGAAGAAGCCGCCAAAATCGGCCTGTCCATCATGGGCCCAGGCGGCTTCGTGAAAGACCCGATCTCCGCCATCAGCTTCGGTATGGCGCTGATGTTCGGCACCGCTGGTCTGCCCCACATCCTGATGCGCTTCTTCACCGTGCCTGACGCAAAGGAAGCTCGCAAGTCCGTGTTTTGGGCCACGACTTGGATTGGCTACTTCTACGTGCTGATCTTCATCATCGGCTTCGGCGCGATCACCTTGGTGCTGACCAACCCTGAATACGCTGATACCGCCAAGGGCATCATCAAGGGCGGCGCAGGTACCGCCAACATGGCAGCCGTGCTGGTGGCCAAGTCGGTCGGCGGCAACGTGTTCTACGGCTTCATCTCGGCTGTGGCTTTCGCAACCATCTTGGCTGTGGTGGCTGGCTTGACCTTGTCGGGCGCTTCTGCGGTGTCGCATGACATCTACGCTACGCTGATCAAGAAGGGCAAGGCTGACAGCGCCGCTGAACTGAAGGTCTCGCGCATCACCACCCTGTGCTTGGGCGCTTTGGCTGTGACGCTGGGCATCGCTTTCGAGAAGCAAAACATCGCCTTCATGGTGTCGTTGGCCTTCGCGATTGCCGCATCGGCCAACTTCCCGGTGCTGTTCATGTCCGTGCTGTGGAAAGACTGCACCACCAAGGGCGCTGTGACCGGCGGTTTCTTGGGCCTGATCTCCTCCGTCGGCCTGACCGTGGTGTCGCCTGCGGTGTGGGAAGCTGTGTTGGGCAACCCCAAGGGTTCCGCTTGGTTCCCCTACACCTCGCCCGCACTGTTCTCGATGACCATCGGTTTCGTGGTGATCTGGATCGTGTCGTTGCTGGATCGCAGCGCCAACGCCACGCAAGAGCGCGCCGCCTACGCCGCTCAACGCGTGCGTTCGGAAACGGGTCTGGGTGCATCGGGTGCCTCTGGCCACTGATCCCCTCTGAACAGACGCGGGCCGCAAAGCCCGTGTCAGTAAACTTTCAACCGGGCCTTGTGCCCGGTTTTTTCATGCCCGCCACATTCACGCCCTCTTACTCTGCCCCACACACACTGTGGCCGTTCAGCCTTGGACGCTACCGCCGCGTGGCGCTGGGCGTGTTGCTGCTGCTGACCACGGTGGGCATCATGGCGTGGCTTGGGCAATGGGCCGCAGCCCGAGAGCGGCACTACCTGACCGACACCATCACCCGCTCGTTAGAGATTCACACCTTGGCGCTGCGCAGTGCGGCGGCCAACTTCAACTACCTGCCTTACACCGCCGCCCGCCATCCTGACGTGATGGCCGCGCTGTCGGCCCCGCAGGACCGCGCGCTGCGCGAGCGTGCCAACCGCTACTTGGAAGACGTGAACCGTCGGGCGGGCTCGGTGGCGCTGTATGTGATGGACATCCACGGCATCACGCAGGCGTCCAGCAACTGGACAGCACCGCAGGGCCAAAGCTTTGTCGGCCAAGATTACGCCAACCGCCCCTATTTCCGCGATGCCGCACGGGGCCAAGCGGGCTTGTTTTACGGCATCGGCCAAACCACGGGCGACTCGGGCTTGTTCATGGCCGCGCCGGTCTACCAAGGCGCGCAACTGCGGGGTGTGGTGGCGGTCAAGGTCAGCTTGCACGCCATTGAAAGCACGTGGGCCAACGTGCGTGACCCGATCTTGCTGGCCGACGCACGCGGGATTTTCTTCATGGGCTCGGTGCCTGAGTGGCTCTACCACGCCACGCGCACCTTGTCTCCCGACGAAGTCGCCACGCTGGATGCCGACCAGCAGTACGGCCACCAGCATGACTTCCCGCTGGTGCCGTGGACGGCGCAACGCAGCCCAGCACAAGACGCTTACCGGCTGCAAGTCGCACTGGATGGCCGCACGCGCCGCTTTCTGGCGATGGATGCCACCTTGCCAGAATTGGGCTGGACGCTCACCGTCATGGCCGATGAAGCGCCCATCGCCGAAGCCCTTGGGTTGACTTGGGCCTTGGGTATCTTGGCTGCGGGCTTGATCGTGGTGGTCGGCTTGTACTGGCGCTTGCACGAACGCCGCCAAGCCGAGCAGCGGACGCAAGCGCTGCAACGCCAGCACGACAAGCAGTTGCAGCACAGCGCCCGTTTGGCCAGCTTGGGCGAAATGGCCTCGACGCTGGCCCACGAACTCAACCAGCCCTTGGCCGCCTTGAGCAACTTTGCCAGCGCCGCGCAAGCCTTTGCGCAGCAAGGCCAACAGGCGCTGCTGATCGAGATCTTGGGCGACATCCAAGGCCAAGCCCAGCGCTCGGGCGAGATCGTGCGCCGCATCCGAGGGCTGGCGCAGCAGCAAACGCAGGGCATAGAGCCTTGCTCGCTCAACGCCATCATCGACAACATCTTGCTGCTGTTGCAAGCGGAAGTGCGCACGCATGGTGCACGCGTCGTGTGCGAACTCAGCGCTGATCTGCCGCTGGTGCCCGGTGACCGGGTGCTGCTGGGCCAAGTGATCTTGAACTTGGTCATGAACAGCTTGCAAGCCATGCAAGACACGCCCGAAGAAGCGCGCGTGGTAGAAATCGCCACCCGGCAGGCGGGCGCGCATGTCATCGTGAGCGTGGCCGACCGGGGACTGGGCATCAGCCCCGACGTGGCATCGCACTTGTTTGAACCGTTTTTCACCACTAAACCCGACGGGCTGGGCTTGGGCATGAACATTTGCCGCAGCATCATTGAAAGCCATCGCGGGCAGTTGTCGTTTGAGCACCGCCCCGAGGGCGGCACCGTCTTCGTTATCCAATTGATTTGCGCACCATGAGCACCTCCAACCTCCCCCTTTACGTGGTCGATGACGACGAAGCCGTGCGGCGTTCGCTGGGTATGCTGCTGCTGTCGCGCGGCCATGCAGTGCAAACCTTCGACTCGGGCGAGGCATTTTTGGCGTCAGTCCGGCTGCACCACGGCGGCTGCGTGATTCTTGATTTGCGCATGACCGGCATGAGCGGGCTTCAGGTTTTTGATGCGCTGCGCCTGCACGACAGCCCGTTGGTGGTGCTGTTCCTGTCCGGCAACGGCGACATTGCCACCGCTGTTGATGCGGTGCGGCGTGGTGCATTTGACTGGCTGGAAAAGCCCTGCGGCGAATCCGTGTTGCTCGACAAAGTCAAACTCGCGCTGGTACACGCCGCCCAAGTGCAGGCGCTGGCCGCAGCCCGCCAGCAAGCGCAATCGCTGTGGAGCAAGCTGACCGACCGCGAGCAAGAAGTCGCTCGCCGCGTGGCTCTTGGCGACTCCAACAAAGAAATTGCCCGCACGCTGGTGCCGCCATGCGAGCCCCGCACCGTCGAGACCCACCGCGCCAAAGCCTACGCCAAGTTGGGCCTGACCACGCCCATCGACGTAGAGCGTTTTTTGCGCGATCACAAGCTGTAGCGCGGCGCAAACTTGGTGGAATCCCGTACGTAAGCCTACGTGGTAATGCGCCGTCGTGCTACGGATGACACCCGCGCACCCGTGGACGACACTGCCTCCTTGCTTCACCCGAGGAGACACATCCACATGACTGCCACCGCTGCAACGCCATACACCTTTGAAGAAAAACGCCAACGCATCTTGGCCATCGTCGCGGCCTCGTCGGGCAATTTGGTGGAATGGTTCGACTTTTACGTCTACGCCTTTTGCGCCATTTACTTTGCGCCCGCCTTCTTTCCCAAGTCTGACCCCACCACGCAACTGCTGAACACCGCCGGAGTGTTTGCCGCAGGCTTTTTGATGCGCCCAATTGGCGGCTGGCTGTTTGGCCGCATTGCCGACAAAAAGGGCCGCAAAACCTCGATGCTGATCTCCATCATCATGATGTGCGCGGGCTCGCTGCTCATCGCTTGCTTGCCGACCTACGCCACTATCGGCACGATGGCCCCGGTGCTGTTGCTGCTGGCGCGGCTGCTGCAAGGGCTGTCGGTGGGCGGCGAATACGGCACCACCGCCACCTACATGAGTGAAGTCGCCATGCGCGGGCAACGGGGCTTTGTCTCCTCGTTCCAGTACGTGACGCTGATTGGCGGGCAA
>CALMOI010000254.1 GCA_937871735.1 uncultured Comamonadaceae bacterium | reverse complement strand
AAATTGATTTTGACTGCGACGCTGCGGGTTTTGCAGCACGACTCGCCAATCCGGCCCCAGCCGCTCACGCATCAAGCGCAAGGTCTCGGCGCAAGCGGGCTCTGATTCCAGCCAAGGCAGCATGTCTGGATGCTGACTGGCTTGGCCCGAGAATAAAAGGGCGTAAGTCATGCGCTCACCACCGCCGCCTCGTGCTCGTTTGATGACGTGCAACCTTGGCTTGGGCCGGTAATCTCTTCCACCCAACAAGCGCAGGCCAGTACATCTGCTGATCCTCCCGGCGACAGCCTTCTTTGCACAAAGGCATCGTGGATGGCCCGGGCCTGCGCCAGCCAATCAGTTTGGAAAACGCCACCTGCGGCGACAAAGTCACGGGCGGCAGACTGCGCAAAGCGCAAGCCTTCAATGCCACCCCGGTGGACTAGATTGGTGTCATCAAGCGCGGCCATCGTGGCAAACAGCGCCTGGACGCGGGCTGCACGCTGCGTGGCACCGTTGGCCCATGCCGCTTGCAAGGTCGGCAAGGTGATGTCGAACAGCGTTGGAAACGCATGAGCGGCTTCGTCGCCTGCGCTGCGCAGACCAAAACGTTGTGCGACGCGCTGGCCATTCGTGCGGGGCGCAGCCAAACGACTGACCTGGGCGCGTGACGCCAGCGCTTCGCCCCAGGTGGACAGCAACACGGCGCGCAAATGCGCCGGAGTCACGTCCAAGCCTTGAGCGCTGATTTGTCCGGCACTGGCGCACAGCAAACCCAGTGCAAACACCGCACCGCGATGGGTGTTGATGCCCTGCGTTGCGGCCAGCATGGTGGTTTCGGCATTTTTCCCGAGCGTTTCCAGAACTGCGAACGGCTGCCCGTCATGACCGGCCTGCGCGATGCGGGGAAAGTAACCCCGCAATGCAAACAAGCTGCGTAAAAACGTCGTGCCATTCATGTCGAGATGGCTGCCGCAGTCTCGAAACGAAACGAGTCCGGGCTTGGGCTCCAGCGCAACTTCGGCGTAGAGCTCACGTACCGCTGCCCGACCGAACTGTCGGGCTTGGGCACCCACGGTGGAGGGTAGAGTCCCTCGTTCAGGCGTGCAAGTCATAGGAGAACTCAGCTCAGTGCGAGCGCCATGTCTGGCGCAAGAGTTGGGGCCACACGACCCCACTGGCGCACCTCGTCGATGGCTGCCAGCCGGATGCTGCAAGGGGTCTTCACCAGCACCTGCATGGTTTTTTCTTCCACCAGATTTTGGAATTCGCGCCATGCAATGGCCTCACCGTTGGGGAAGACGATTTCGCCATCCACCCGCCGATGAAGCGCGGTCGTGGCCAAAATAGACACGAGCTGGCGGGCCATCTCGAAATCATCCACATGCAGGCTCACGTCAATATCGGACTCGGCATGCAGGTAGTGCAGGTCGGTGAGGAGCTGCCAACCATGCGAGCCGTAGACGCGTGCATTGACGCCAAGGGTGGACACCGCCATGCCGAAATCCAAAGCGGCTCTGCCCCAATGCCGGGCGCGCGCCAGTTGCAAGAAGGCGGGAAACACGCCGCTGACCTTGATTTGCGCCAAGCGAATGCTCAAGGACAGCCGACGTCTTGACCACCGCGTCGGGGCTGGCAGGCCGACACACAGTTGATCTGCCGTCGGCTCATCGCGGTGACGGCACACCACCAGCGGCAAACTGTGGGTACGCCAATGCGCCAAGATCTCCTGCGCCTCAGGGTCCCAGGCCTGCGCTTCAATCTGCTGCCAAGCCTGGGTGTCGATCCACACCAGCTGATTGCGTGCCAGTGCTTTCATTCAAGCACTCACAACTTGTTGACTCACTTGGGCCGACAGCATGCGGCCACCGCGTGCGGCACCATCGCTGGCGCGCTCGTCCAGAGTCGGGGAGTTGTCCAGGGCGGCGATCAACTGAGCTTGCAAGTCACCCGTCCAGAGGGCGCGAATGCCGCCCATCGCCACGAAATTCTTCACGCCCGGTGCGAACACGGGGTTGGATTGGGACAGCTCGGCCAAGCGCGCTTCGTCAATCTTGGTGACCCGTGCCATCGCTGGCAAGCGCATCACGCGAATTTCGGCTTCCGGCAAGGCGTAGCAGGCATCGGCAATCAAACCCGACGTGATGAAGCCACCGGACAAGGCTTGGTCATACACCAAGCCGACGACCCGGTGCCCTTGCCGCCGTGCAAGCTCAATGCAGCAACCCAAGTGGGCCATGTAGCGGTTGATGCCCAGCAGTTCGTCACGGTGGCGCAGTCGTTGGCCCTGCGTGTCCACCAGCAGCACGATGGGGCGTCCCGGATGCTCGCGCACCGTCTCCAACACCACGCGGGCTTGGGCCAGCGCGAGTTCCACGCCGATGGGGGCATGGTCGGTGGTGCCAACCACGGTGACTGTGCGCCCCGCGACCTCAGCGTAGCCGCTGAGCAGCTCGCCTTCGTGTGTCACGTGATGAGTCTGGCCAAACAGCGCGACCAGTAATGATGTCCAGTTCATGCCCACTCCTTCAGTGTGAGGGCCTTCAAAGCCTGTATGTCTTTTGCTTCCAGATCAGCGACTTGCTCGGGGTGAGGCACCCCGGCGCGCTGCCAAATGTCCAGCGCGTCCCGGCAGTCGCCGTAGCGGGTTAAACGCTCTGAAAGCAGCACGTGCTCGGCCTCCATTGCAGCCAAGCTCAAGGGGCGAGATTGGTACAGCAAGTCGGCGGCTGCATCACGGAAGGCAGCCACCTCATCTTCCACCAGCACGTCGCAGTCACCGATCAGGTAGCGATGCTTGCCCCCGGTGGTGCGCCACACCAAGGCACGATCACGCGAATCGAACTCTTCAACGCCGTTGGACGATTCGATCACCTCCGGCCCCGACATGGCCAAGCGGCCCATGTCGCTCATCACCACATGGTCTGCGCACCGTGCAATCAGGCCCATGCCGCCGAAGCAGCCGTTGGCACCGCCAATCAGCATGATCACGGGAATGCCCTGCGCACGCACATCGAGCAAGGCGCGCATCACCTCGGACACGGCAATCAAACCGGCATTGGCTTCATGCAAGCGCACGCCGCCCGATTCCGCCAGCACGATCACAGCCGCAGGCCTCAGGCGCAGGGCACGTTGAAACAAGCCAACCAGTTTGGCACCATGCACCTCGCCGACGCCGCCGCCCATGAACTCGCCTTCTTGGGCCGCGATCAGCACGGCTTCACCAGCCAGCAAGCCACTGCCAATCACCACGCCATCGTCAAACGACGACGGCACGCCCAGCAGTGCAAGGTGGGGGCTGACGACCCGCTCAGCCGGGCCGAGGATTTCTACAAACGAATCGGCATCCAGCAAATGAGCGACACGCTCGCGTGCGGTTGATTCAGAAAAACTGAGGTTCATGACTGCCCCTTGGTTCGTGTTGACAGTTCTGCTGCGGCCTGATCCAGCCGCAGACTCACGACGGCAGGCGTTGCCCCCATGTCGTTGATCGAGATGGTCACACCCGAGAGCCGATGGCGATCTTGAAAGTCTTGCATCACGGCTTGCCAAATCGGGGCAAACCCCCGAGCCGAGGTGGTGATGTCAATGCTGCATTCCGGGCTTTGGGGGCTGGGTTCGAGCATGACTTCGAGGTTCCCCGATCCGACCACGCCGACCAAGATCGGTTTGAAGTTGCCCGCCGTGTGCTGCCCTGTGAAATGGAAGTGAAGTTTTTCCATGGCGATGTCCTTAGTCTTTACCAGTTACGGAACCGTTTGGGCGGGTTGTAAAGCCCACCCGAGGCCCGTACCAAATCCCGCATGGAGCGAGCGGCCAGCAAACTGCGCGTGGCATCGCGCTTGTCCACGCCGATGTCTTCGGCGCGCTGAATCACGCCGCGATCGCGCAGGTTCTCGACCATGCGGCGGTCGCGTGCCAAGCCCACCGGGGTGTAGCCTGCAACCCCGCGAATCGCCTGCTCACGCTCTTCATCCGTGCGGCACAGCAGCAAGTTGGCAATGCCTTCTTCGGTCAGGATGTGGGTGACGTCATCGCCGTAAATCATCACGGGCGGGATTTCCATGTGGGCTTGCTCGGCCAGCTTCCAGGCATCCAGCTTTTCTACGAAAGCGGGCTGCATGTGCTCGCGGAAGGTTTCCACAATTTGCACCACCAGCTTCTGGCCACGCGGCATGGCCGAGACACCTGT
>CALMOI010000253.1 GCA_937871735.1 uncultured Comamonadaceae bacterium | reverse complement strand
CCGTGACGTGGGTGCGGGCCGAGGCGATGGCCGCGCTCGCCGCATCGGCCTGGGCCTTGGTGGCGGCCAGTGCAGCCTGGGCGCTGCGGCTGCGGGCCCGGTCGTCGTCCAGCTCTTGGCCGGATGACGCGCCCTCGCTGGCCAAGGTTTCGGATCGGGTCAAGCGGCGCTGGGTGGCGTCCAGCTCGCTTTCGCGCTGCACGATCAGGGCTTGCACGGCTTGCAGATCGCTCTCGCGCAGGGCGACTTGGGCTTGGGCCCCGGCCACGGCCTCGACCGCTTGCCGGTAGCGGGCCTGGGCTTCGTCGCGCTGGGCTTGCAGGCTTTGCACCTGCATGCGCGCCAGCGGCTGCCCGGCGTTGACAAAGTCGCCTTCGCGCACCAGCACTTCGTCCAGGCGACCCGGCAGCTTGGTGGCCACGTCCACCTCGGTGGCTTCGATGCGGCCATTGCCGCTGACCAAGGCGCTGTCGGGCGCGGCGGGGCGCAGCGCGCTCCAAGCGACATAGCCCAGCGCGGCAGCGGCCAGCACCACGGCAGCGGGCAAGAATTTGCGTAGGGTGGGAGGGAGGCTCATGGGGACTCTCGGGTGGGTTCGGTCGGGCAGCCGCTGTGGGCGGGTGCGGGGCTAGCGGCGGTGCTGTGCAAAAACTGGGAGCCACCGCCCAGCGCGGCATACAGGGCGACATGGGCGCTGAGCAGCGCGCGCTGCGCCTGCACCCGCTGCTGCTGCACCGTCAGCAAGTCGCGTTCGGCGTCTAGCACTTCCAGGTAGCGGGCCGCGCCGCTGTCGTAACGCAGCTTGGCTAGGCGGGCGCGTTCGGTTTGCACCGCCTGGGTGGCGCGCAGGGTTTGCACCTGCTCGCCCAGCCAGTGGCGGGCGGTCAGGGCGTCGGCCACGTCGCGGAAGGCGGCTTGGATGGTTTGCTCGTAGCGCACTACGGCTTGTTCGCTGCGCACCTGCGCCAGCGTCAGCGCCGCCTCGCGCCGCCCGCCGTCAAAAATCGGCAGCGAGATGCTGGGGCTGAAGGCCCAGTCGGCGCTGCCGTTTTTGAACAGGCCGTCCAGCTCGGCGCTGGCGGTGCTCCAGTTGCTGGTCAGCGCCACGCGCGGCAAAAAGGCGGCGCGGGCGGCGGCGATGTTGGCTTGGGCGGCGCGCAGGCTGTGTTCGGCGGCCATGATGTCGGGCCGCGCCGTCAGCAGCTCGGCGGGCAGGCCGGGGGCCAGCTCGGGCCACGCGCCATCCAGCGCGCCCACTGGCCCCAGTTGCGCCACGTTCACCCCCACCAGCAGGGCCAGCGCCTGGGCTTGGGTGGCGCGGGCTTGCTCCAGTTGGGCGCGCAGCATAGTGGCTTGCTGCCACAGCAGCTCCACTTGCGTCAGCTCCAGACGCGAGGTCGCGCCCAGTTCCACCCGCCGTTTGAAGATGCGCAGCGACTCGGCCCGGCTGCTCACCGTGCGCTCGGCCAGCGCCAGCCGCTCGTTCAGCTCGGCCAGGGCCAGATAGCCCTGCGCCACCTGCGCCACCACGCTCAGCTCCAGCGCCTGCCGGGCGGCGTCGCTGGCCAAATAACTTTCCAGCGCCGCCGATTCCAAACTGCTGACCCGGCCCCAAAAGTCCAGCTCCCAACTGTTGAAGCCCACCCCGATCTGGAACTGGTTGCCCAGCAGCGGCTGGCGGCTCAGGTTCAGGTCGGCGGGGATGCGGGCGCGGGTGGCGGCGGCCTGCGCGCCCAGCGTGGGCCAGCGCTCGGCCTGCTGAATGCCGTAGGCGGCGCGGGCCTCTTGCACCCGCAGCCGGGCGCTGCGCAGATCGTGGTTGTGGCGCAGTGCCTGCCCAATCAGCACTTGCAAATCGGCATCGGCAAAGTAGTTGCGCCAGCACAACGCGGCAGCAGCGGGGCCACTGCTGGCCGGGGTGTCGAACTGGTTGGGTAGGGCGATGGACGGCGGCTGGGGCGCAGGCGTCAACGGGCTGCACGCCACCAGCGCACCCAGCGCGAGCGGCAGCGCAAGCCGCCAGGACATCAGGGGGGAACGGGGCATGGACTTCACCGCTTAAGAAAATTACCGACTGGTTAGTCGTTAAGTATACACCCCGATCATACCCTGTCACAAGCCCGCGCAGGCCATTCACAATCCGGTGGGCGGCCCTGCGCTCTGGCTTTTGGAGTTTGTAAAGACTTTATTTCTAATGTAGATAAATCTATTTTTAAACTCCAGACGCCCCAGCGCTACCGCACCCATAGTTCGAAAAATAAAAAAGTTGAATATATTCAATGACCATAACAAACCCCATGCCCACGAGCGTCGAAAGCCCGCGCCGCCTGCGCCTGTCGCCCCAGGCGCGCATCCCCTTGATCTTGGATGCGGCGCTGGCCGAGTTTTCGGCCCAGGGCTACCGCGCCGCGCGCATTGACGACATCGCCACCCGCGCCGGGTTGTCCAAAGGCGGGTTCTATGCCCACTTCGCCAGCAAAGAGGCGCTGTTCATCGCCGTGATCGAACGCACCCTGGTGCCGCCCGAGCTGGACATGGCCGCCCTGCTGCACCAGCCCCAACCCTCGGTGCGCGCTCTGGTCGAACAATTGGTGGACATGCAATACGCCCGGTTCACCGACCCGGCGTTCTTGGCCACGGCCCGCTTGCTGTTTTCCGAAGGCCACCGCGTGCCCCAGGTGCTGGCCGACTGGCACGACCGCACCATCGGCCAGTTGTTGGAGCGCATGGCCGACTTGCTGCGCCAGTGCGCCGACCGGGGCTGGGTACGCCGCAGCAGCGTGCTCGACGCCCCCCGCCTGCTGATCGCCCCCGCCGTCCACACCCTGCTGCACCTAGTCACCTTCGGCCCCAGCCCCGCCGTCACCGTGCCCGAAGCCCGCGCCGCGCACATTAAGCTGCTGTGCGAGCTGCTGGAGCTGCGCGGGTAGCGCCAAACTCGCGCCGAGACCGCATTTTTGCCCCCCAAATCACCGCGACGCAAAGGCTGTTTTAGGGCTGTAATTGATACATTATTTCGTTAATTAACTTTCTTTAACGAAATAATGTATCAATTTTGGGGCTTGGGGCCAGCTTGCGTAGCGGGGTTTGGGGGCTCGCAGGGCACCCGATGGCACCCCGCTAAAGCTCAAACCGACGGCTGGCGTGGCATGGGCGCAGGCTTGGGTGGGTTCAGCACATGGCGGATGGCGGTGGCGAAAGGCAAATGGGCGGTGGCCTGGACTTCTTGTGTCAGCGAGGGCAACCATTCCGACTCATCAAACAGTGTGGCCATCTCGGCGAAGTCTTCAGCGGTCTGTTGGTAGCCGCAGGCCATGCTGCCGCGTGCTTGGCGCAAGGCTGGTGCGTTCAAATTCAGGATGCGGATAGTTTCCGCCGCCCGGTGATGAGCTTCGGGTGACAAACCCGCCTTGGGCTGCACCGTGCCATCCACCACAAAAACCAGATAGTCGTCTGGTTCGTCCACATCGGGCTTGAGCAGATTGGCGGGAGGATAGTTGCCGTATTTGTCCTTGTGGTCGCCGCAAGTGCCGCTGCGGTTGCAGGAGCCAAACAGGTTGTCCCAATCAAAAGTGCCTTGCGGGTAGCGGCTTCGTTGGCGGAAGTGCTCAATGTGGCGGTTGTCTGGGCTCAACGGCGTTTCACAGTACGCGCAACGCGCACCCTGCATGGCGTTGAGTTGCGTCCAGATGTCGGCGCGATCTCCAGGACTGGGGACGATAGGGTCGCCGCCCCAGGCGTGACGGTCATGCCGGTAGCGGCGCAACCCAGCAGGGGGCGCGTTGCGGTGCAGCCTGTGCATTCACGCGCTCCTCGCTGCGGCCAGGGGCAGCTTTTGCTTGAAGGCTTGCAGCCGGATCATGCGGTTGCAGTCGAGCATGACCGGGTGGTCGGGGCCAAAGTGCGCGTCCAGCTTGTGGCGCAGGGCTTGCCCGTCGTCGGACTCGTGCAGGTTTTGTTGAATCAGGCCGTGGTAGGCCGACAGGTCGCGCGCTTCGGGCACGTCCGGGATGGGGTCTACGCCCATGATCTCAGCCAGCACATCGGCACTGGCCACCCCGCGTGTTTGCTGCGTCACGGTGCTGAGCACGGTTCGCACAACGCCCGTATCGGGGTCGGTGTGTTGCTCCAGCTTGCGGATGCAGGCGGCGTCCACGCTGGTCAGCACTTGGGGGCTGTGGGTGGTGACGATGAATTGCGTGAGCGGAAATGTCCGCATCAGGTCATCAAGCACGCGCTGCTGCCAAGAGGGGTGTAGATGCAGGTCGATTTCATCGATCAGCATGATGGCGGGAGTCGCCAATATAGGAGTAACCGCTGTGATGGATTCAAAAGAAAATCCAACATTCATGCTTATCGCTGGGGCAATAACATCATCAATAAATTGATTGGGTTCTTGTCTATTGAAGCCTGACCATCCAATATTGGCAATGCCTAAGCGACGGGTAAAATCAATACCTAAAGCCAACATGCTTTGGTAGCCTTGACTCAGTTGACTGACTAGCAATGGCGCATTGTCGAAAACTCGGGTTACGGTAAATTTATGGTATTGATTGAAGTGTGGATTGTTGTAACTTGGGTTCAATAAAGAAGATACTGCTGAACGAACTGCTTCTAAAACAGGAGACTCAACAAAATGTTCATTGACAATCCCTTTGTTAGCCCTCAGCTCAGAGGATTCCTCTTGGTCAAACCAAGTCATCATTTCTCTGAAATCGCTTTTCGCTTCTAGTGCGCCGAGCAGTGCTGAAGTTGGATGGCTGTAATTCTCGTCTTTGGCGGCGCGAGTGTGCCCAGGAAATTCAATGAAGCCACGAGCAGAGCCATAATAGGCAACCACAGGGGTCAATTGATTTTGGCCGTCTTTATAGCTTGCCATCAATTGATCTAAGTAGTCTTTGAGCGCCTTTTCGCCATGTTTGACGGGTGGCCTTATTGCCCCTGAGTCTGAGCGCTTCGAGTAGTCCCAAACTAGCCCTTCTTCAGTTTTTGCAACGATCTGGACATAATCTGCTTTTCCCCAACGAGATTTACCCGATGAGGCGGGCAATGGCTCTATGCGAAAGTCTGAATCCTTGATTCCCCGTCCCTTCAATCGCTGGTTGGCTGATGATAGGTAAGACAGCATTGGCGTAAATGCCGTGGCGATGCCATCCATCAACGCTGTTTTACCCGCACCATTGGCTCCGACAAACACGGTTAGTCGTGGATGCAAATCAATGTGCAGATGTTCAAAACACCGAAAGTTATTGAGCGTGACTGATTTCAGTCGCATGGAAAAAATTCCTTGCAGAAAAGTGTGGGCCGAATGGTGGGTGATGTTAGCCCGCCACCCCTCGCAGTGCCGCGCTGTTGACGATGCGGATGTGCTCGCGCCCCAGTTCGACCCAGCCTTCGCGCTCAAAGCGGCGCAGCAAGCGGGTGACGATTTCACGCACCGTGCCCAGTTCATTGGCGAGTTGCTGGTGCGTGGTGTGCAGGTCGCAGCCGTGGCCCAGCAGCGCGGCGGCCAGGCGTTGGTCGAGCTGGCGAAAGGCGACAGCGTCAATCAGCAGCGTCAAATCGGCCATGCGTTCGGCGAACAGGCCCAGCACTTCGTTGCGGAAGGCGGGCGTTTCCAGCCACTGTGCAAACAGCGGCGGCGCAATCAGCAGCAGCGTGGTGGGCCGCGTGGTCACGCCTTGCGCCGACAGCGGCTGGCTGCGAAACAAGCAGGCGCACGACACCAAACACAGCTCGCCGGGCACGACGCGGTACAGCTCCAGCGTGCGCCCATCGCCCGAGGAGCGCGAGACTTTGACTTCGCCCTCCAGCACCAGCGGAAAGCCTTGGCAAGGCGCGTGCTCTTCAAACAGCACGGTGCCTGCGGGCACTTGCAGCGGGCCTTGTGCGCCATCGGCGGCATTCCACGCCGGGCTGACATGGGCCAAGGCGGGGTAGAGCGCAGCGGGGTCAATCATGGCGGCAGTGTATCGGTCACTCCCGCCAAGTCGTCCAAGATCGGGCACTCGGGGCGCTCGTCGCCTTGGCAGTCGCACAGCAGCGCTTGCAGGCTGCGCTGCAAGGTTTGCATGGCGGCGATGCGTTCGGCCAGTTCGTCCAAGTGTTGCTGGGCAATGCGCTTGACGCTGGCGCTGGTGCGGCTGCGGTTGTGCCAGAGGTTGACCAGCTCGGTGATGTCGGCCATCGCAAAGCCCAAGTTGCGGGCGCGTTTGATGAAGCGCAGCGTGTGCACATCCGCCGCGCTGTACTGGCGGTAGCCGCTGTCGGTGCGCGCCACTTGGCGCAGCAGGCCCAGCGATTCGTAGTAGCGCAGCATCTTGGCCGACACGCCCGACAACTGCGCCGCCTGCCCAATGTTCACCGGAAAGCGCACCCCGGCGAGCGTGGCAGAAGTGGCAGGCGCAGCGGCAGTCACAGCTTGAGCCTTAGCCGCTGATGCCGCCACCGCGCTGGCCTCAGTCTGCTGCGACGCCATAGCCTTCGTCGCTGATGGCCTGCGCCAGCGCTGCACGCGGCTGGCTGGATTCAACCTGCACCAAGTTTTGCGTGCGGTCGGCCTTGACCTCGGCTTGGGGATCAAGCTGCTTGATGGCGCGGGCCACGGCTTTTTCGCAGTGGCCACAGGTCATGCCGGTGACGGTGAAAGTTTGGTTCATAGAGACTTCCTGGGGCTGAGAGTGAATGACAGCCCCGAGTGTGAACCTTGACGTGGTGGTAAGGTCAAGCGATCACCCGGAACCCACCCGGCGCAGTCGGCCTGCGAAACGGCCCTGCGCGGCTCTACGCAAGCCCGTTTTGAGGGCCCAAACTGATACATATTTTTGTTAGCTACAAAAATTTAACGCAAATATGCATCAGTTTTAGGGCGGCGGCGATCATCATGGGATCGCCCTGCTACACTGCCAGTCCTATGCGCAAATGGCTGGCGATTTTTCTGTTGGTGTTTGTGCCGTTGCAGCTTAGCTGGGCGGCAGTGGCTGGCTATTGCCAACACGAAACCGGAGTCGCGGCAGCCAAACACTTTGGTCACCATGACCACGAGCACAAGACTGTGAGTGGAAAAGACGCGGCTCCCGATCCGGCAAAGACTATTGGTGGTGGCGATCCCGATTGCGCATCCTGCCACACTGGATGCCTGTCAGCCTTGCCTGAAGAAGTCACGGTTGCATCGCCAGTCAACTCATCGTTGGATACAGCAGATCATGGGGTTCGTCTCACGCAGCCCCCCTTTGAACGCCTCGAACGCCCTCAGTGGCATGTCCTCGCCTAATCGGCGGGGAGCGCGTTCCTTTCCCTTCGTCGTCACCAATCACACGGTTGTGCGTAACGCATGACCGCATTAGACCGACTTCGCTCGGTTGATGTGGCGACGAGCAGGCGATCATTTGGATCGCTCTCCGCCGATTCCCTCGTGTATTTGAATATCACTGGAGAATCGGATGTTGAAGAGTCATCACAATCACAAACGACGGAAGTCAATCTCCGTCCTCTGCACCTCAAAAGTTGTGGCTGCGACGAGCTTGCTCATTGCGCTTACAGCGGGGGGTGCTTTCGCTCAGGTGCTGCCAACGGCACAAGGCAATCACCCGCTCGTCAAAATCGGCTTGCAGACCGAAACAGCGACGATTTTGACTCTGCAAAAGGCCATTGATCTAGCCCTGGGCGGCAATCTAGATCTGGCTGTCGCAAGGCGTGAAATCGAGGCAACGCAAGGGCCGGTGATCCAAGGCCAAGCTCGCCCCAATCCTGAGCTGGTGTACTCGCTGGAAGACCAACGGGCCGCGACTCGCACTCAAAGCGTGCAGATCAATCTGCCGATTGAAGTGGGAGGCAAGCGTGCCGCCCGTATTGCTGCGGCAGAGCGAGGTCGCGACATTGCGGTCGAAGAATTGAACCTGCGCCGCGTCGAAATTTATGCCGCTGTGGTTGCGACTTTTTTTGAGGCTTTGGCGGCACAGGAGCGCGTAGCACTGACTGAGGCTGGTGTCGATTTGGCAAAACGCGCTACTGATGCCGTTGCCAAACGTGTGGCAGCGGGCAAGGTTTCGCCTGTCGAAGAAACCAAGGCACGGGTGGTCGAAGCGGGTGTACAGGTCGAACTGGCGCAGGCCCAGAGCGAACAACGCAATGCCCGAGCACGTTTGGCCAGTTTGCTAGGAGCAAACCCACCGCGATTTGCCCTCGTGTCGGGCAGTGTGGATGAACTTCCGGCTGTCCCTTCGTTCGATAACGTCCAGCAGCGCTTGCTTGCTTCGCCAACGCTGCGCCGTGCGCAACTGGAGATTGAGCGCCGCAGGTCGTTGGTCGATGTAGAGCGCACCAAACGGATACCCGACATCACATTCAGCCTAGGGGTGAAACGGCCCAATGAACTCCAGCGCGACCAACTGCTGTTCGGCGTTTCCGTGCCCTTGCCGCTGTTTGACCGCAATCAGGGCAACTTGCTGGAAGCACTGAAGCGAGAAGACAAGGCGCGGGACGAAATTCAAGCACTAAGCGCTCGCCTCAGCACGGATGTATTGCAAGCGCGTGAGCGGTTGGAATACATCCGTGGGGAAGTCGATGTCCTGCAACGGGATGTTTTGCCTGGAGCCAAGAGTGCCTACGACGCGGCTACCGTCGGGTTTGAAAACGGCAAGTTCAACTTCCTGGAAGTGCTGGATGCACAGCGAACCTACTTTGCAGCCAAGTTCCAGTACCTCAAAGCCCTGGCCGAAGCACATCGCGCAGCGGCGGACATTGACCGGGTACTCGGTGAAACCAGTGCAAGCGTTACCCAGCCAGTGAATAAGGAATAAACATGAAAATCGATACAAGCAAACTGAATGTCAGCAAAAAGCACCTGATCGCCATTGCCGTCATCGTTGCACTGGGCGCAGTACTGGGTAGCACCATCCTTGGTAGCGGAGCAACCAAGACCGCCGAAGATGACAACCAAGGTCACGGTAGCCACGTTGAAGCCAAGGCACACAGCGATGGTGAACATCACGGCAAAGCCAGTGCAGACACGCACGATCATGACCAAGGCCACGCGGACGGCGAGCACCACAAAGGGCCAAGCAAGGGATCGCATGGCGGCAAACTATTCAATGAAGGGGACTTCGGATTGGAGGCATTGCTCGCTGAGGACGGCGGTGAGCCTCGTTTGCGAATTTGGTTGTATGACAAAGGCAAGCCTCTTTCTTCCAATACTGCCAAGGTCAGCGCGACCATCGCGCGTTTGACCGGAGAGAAGCAGACACTCAATTTCGCACCTGATAAGGACAGCCTGCTGAGCCGCGAGGTTGTGCCGGAGCCGCACGCATTTGAGATCAGCATCGTTGCTCAGACAGCCAACAAGCCTTTCCTGTTCGTCTTCAACCAAGAGGAGGGGAAAGTTGAACTCAGTGATGCACAAATCAAGGCTGCATCCATAGGTATCGACACGGCTGGTGCGGCACAAATCAAATCAACCTTGCTGTTGCCGGGGGAAATTCGCTTGAACGAAGACCGAACATCCCACGTTGTCCCACGCATTGCAGGGGTAGTGGAGAGTGTTCAGGTGAGCTTGGGACAGGCAGTCAAGAAGGGGCAGGTTCTTGCCGTCATTGCGAGTCCGGCTGCGTCTGAGCAGCGCAGCGAGTTGCAAACAGCCCAAAAGCGCGTGGCCTTGGCCAAGACCACGTTCGAGCGTGAAAAGCGACTCTGGGAGCAGAAGATCTCCGCCGACCAGGACTACCTGCAAGCAGGGCAGACGCTACACGAGGCGGAAATTGCTGTGGTGAACGCTCAACAAAAGCTATCCGCTTTGGGGCTGACCTCGGGTTCTCAGGGGGGGCTTAACCGTTTTGAATTACGTGCGCCATTCGATAGCTTGGTGATTGAAAAACATCTCAGCCTCGGTGAAGCCGTCAAGGAAGACGCTGCCGTGTTCACCGTGTCCGATCTGGGGTGGGTTTGGGCTGAAATCAACGTGCCTGCCAAAGACTTGCCGCTCGTTAGGGTCGGCGAGAAGGTTTCCATCAAGGCCACTGCGTTCGAGGCCAGCGCACTAGGCACGATCACTTTTGTGGGCTCGCTGATTGGCGAACAAACCCGCATGGCCAAGGCCCGCGTGGTCTTAGCCAACCCCAAAGGGGCTTGGCGTCCTGGACTGTTCGTCAACGTGGAGGTGACCTCTTCTGAGGCAGATGTCCCCGTGACAGTGGCCAGTGATGCCATTCAGACCGTGGGCGATAAGTCCGTCGTGTTCCTGAGGGTGAATGGGGGGTTCATTGCCCAGCCGGTGCAGTTGGGCCGCAGTGATGGCAAGCGCGTCGAAGTGGTGGAGGGGCTCAAGGCCGGTGCTCTGTATGCGTCAGCGGGTAGTTTTGTCGTGAAGTCAGAGCTTGGCAAAGCCTCTGCCGAACACGCCCATTGATGCCGGAGCTCCACATATGTTTGAAAAACTCATTCGCGCAGCTATCGAACACCGATGGTTTGTGTTGCTGGCAGTCATCGGCATGGCTGCTATTGGCGTGTTCAACTATCAGAAGCTTCCTATCGATGCTGTACCGGACATCACGAATGTCCAAGTACAGATTAACACCCAAGCGTCAGGATATTCCCCGCTGGAGACCGAGCAACGGGTGACTTACCCGATTGAAACCGTGATGGCGGGCCTTCCCAACCTAGAGCAAACCCGTTCGCTGTCCCGCTATGGACTGTCGCAAGTGACCGTGATCTTCAAAGATGGCACCGACATTTACTTCGCGCGTCAGTTGATCAACGAACGCATCCAAGAGGCCCGCGACAAACTGCCTTCGGGCATCACTCCAGCGATGGGCCCTATATCCACGGGCCTAGGTGAGATTTATCTGTGGACGGTTGAAGCCAAGGAGGGTGCAAAAAAGCCCGATGGCACACCCTACACAGCCACCGATCTGCGTGAAATTCAAGACTGGATCATCAAGCCGCAGTTGCGCAATGTGCCCGGCGTGACGGAAATCAACTCGATTGGCGGTTTTGCCAAGGAGTATCAAATCTCGCCGATACCCGAGCGACTGGCCGCGCTGGGTGTCACCCTGCAGGAGATCGTGACGGCGCTGGACCGTAACAACGGCAACGTGGGCGCTGGCTACATCGAAAAACGTGGCGAGCAATATCTGATTCGGGCACCTGGGCAAGTCAAGACGCTAGAGGACATTGGCAACGTCATTCTCAGCAGCGTGGGTGGCGTGCCGATTCGGGTGCGTGATGTTGCCGAAGTGGGCATTGGACGCGAACTTCGCACCGGTGCAGCTACCGAAAACGGCCGTGAAGTGGTGCTGGGCACCGTTTTCATGCTCATCGGCCAAAACAGTCGAACGGTTTCGCAGGCTGTCGATAAAAAAATGGTAGAGATCAACCGAAGTCTGCCGGACGGTGTACATGCTGTGACCGTTTACGACCGCACCATTTTGGTGGACAAAGCCATCAGCACGGTCAAGAAGAACTTGCTGGAAGGTGCGATTCTGGTGATCGTGATCCTGTTTCTGTTCCTGGGTAATATCCGTGCGGCCATCATTACGGCAACGGTGATTCCATTATCGATGCTATTTACCTTCACTGGAATGGTGAGCTACAAGGTCAGTGCCAATTTGATGAGCCTCGGGGCACTGGACTTCGGCATCATTATTGATGGCGCGGTGGTGATCGTCGAAAACTGCATCCGCCGTCTTGCCCATGCGCAAGCTCACTACGGGAGGCCATTGACGCGTTCGGAGCGCTTTCACGAGGTGTTTCTGGCATCGAAGGAATCACGTCGCCCACTTTTGTTTGGTCAGTTAATCATCATGGTGGTGTACTTGCCCATCTTTGCCCTGACCGGCGTCGAAGGGAAGATGTTCCATCCGATGGCATTCACGGTAGTGGCGGCACTCGTGGGGGCCATGATCCTATCGGTGACCTTTATTCCGGCTGCGATCGCGCTGTTCATTGGCAACCGTGTTAGCGAGAAGGAAAATTTCTTGATGGTGCAAGCCAAGCGTTGGTACGGCCCTTTGCTGGATCATGTGATGGCGGCCAAGGCTATTGTGTTGGCTACCGCCGCTGTGGCGGTGGTGTTGTGCGGTTTGATCGCAACCCGCATGGGCAGTGAGTTCGTACCCAGCTTGAACGAAGGAGATTTCGCCATTCAAGCCTTGCGCATTCCTGGCACCAGTTTGTCGCAATCGGTAGCGATGCAGCAGCAACTTGAAGCAACGCTGAAAGCCAAGCTCCCCGAGATAGACCGCATCTTCGCACGCACAGGAACGGCGGAAATTGCCTCCGACCCCATGCCCCCGAACATTTCTGACGGCTACATCATGCTCAAACCCATATCCGAGTGGCCAGAGCCCCGCAAGTCGCGCGACGAGTTGCTGGCCGCCGTGCAGGAGGTCGTCGGCAAGATACCCGGTAACAACTACGAATTCTCCCAACCGATCCAACTGCGGTTCAATGAACTGATCTCAGGCGTACGAAGCGATGTGGCAGTGAAGATTTTTGGCGATGACATGGACGTTTTGAATAAGACGGCTGAAGAAGTCTCGTCCAAGTTGCAAAAAATTCTCGGCGCATCAGAAGTCAAAGTGGAGCAAACCACAGGATTGCCGATGCTCACAGTCAACATTGATCGTCAGAAGTCCGCACGCTACGGGTTAAACGTGGCTGACATTCAAGATGCTGTGGCCACGGCCATCGGAGGGCGTGAGGCCGGTACGCTGTTTGAAGGCGACCGTCGATTTGACATCTTGGTTCGTTTGCCAGAGTCTCTGCGCAACGATCTTGAGAGTATGAAACGCTTGCCAATTCCTTTGCCACGCGGCACGGGCGGCGTTGAAGGGCGAACCAATTTCATTCAATTGGCCGAAGTAGCTACCTTCGAGTTGGCACCGGGGCCTAATCAGGTTAGTCGCGAAAACGGCAAGCGACGCATTGTGGTGAGTGCAAACGTGCGTGGCCGCGATGTCGGTTCTTTTGTGGCCGACGCGGAAGCTGCTTTGGCACAGGTCAAGATTCCCGCAGGTTACTGGACGAGTTGGGGCGGCACATTTGAGAACCTGCAATCCGCGACGCAGCGTTTGCAAATTGTCGTCCCGGTGTCGCTGCTCCTGGTCTTTGTGTTGCTATTTGCGATGTTCGGCAATGTCAAGGATGGCTTGCTGGTCTTTACCGGTATTCCGTTTGCTCTGACTGGAGGCATTCTGGCTTTGTGGTTGCGTGACATCCCCATGTCGATTTCCGCAGCAGTAGGCTTCATCGCTCTGTCAGGTGTTGCCGTGCTCAATGGCCTAGTGATGATTTCCTACATCCGAAGCTTGCGAGAAGATGGAGCAACCCTGGACGCAGCGATTCATGAGGGCGCATTGACTCGTTTGCGCCCGGTGTTAATGACGGCCTTGGTGGCGTCATTGGGTTTCATCCCAATGGCCATTGCCACAGGTACGGGCGCAGAAGTTCAACGACCTTTGGCTACAGTGGTGATTGGAGGCATTTTGTCTTCCACATTGCTAACGCTGCTTGTGCTCCCGATTCTGTATCGACTAGCCCATCGTCCAGACGAAGAATTGGAAGATGTCACAGCCGAACCAGTGCATCCAATATCTGTAACCACTTCATAGGCGGCGGTCTCCAAAGTGAAGTGAAAATATGTGCGTAAGAGTTAATTCTTGATCAGTGACGCTCCCCCTGATAGCGTTTTGCGTGACATCTTCAAGTGCTGAGCTCAGTCTGCCCACGGGGGAGGGTCAAGCGGCTGCGTTGAATGTCGAACAGCGCGGTGTGGTTTGTGACCGGGCGGTTGACCTTGCCCCTGTGGCAAGCCTTACGCTTAGAACCATGAACACCTCCACGCCCCTTTCCAGCTCGGCGGCCACCGTGGCCGATTCCGCCGTCCCGACCGGCCCGAGCGCCCCGGTCTGCGACATCGACATTGGCATTGGTGGCATGACCTGCGCCTCGTGCGTGGCGCGGGTGGAGCGCGCCCTGAAAAAAGTGCCGGGCGTGCAGAGCGTGGCGGTGAACTTGGCGACCGAATCAGCGCGGGTGGTGCCGCAGCCCGCTGGCGTGGCCGGTGCAGCCGGTGCGCCAGGTGCCATAGGCGCGGCAGACCCGATGCTGGAAGCGCGCTTGCGCCGTGCCGTGCGTGACGCGGGTTACGAGCCGCTCACGTCTGCCCAGCAAGACGCAGCGCAGGACGCGGTCACTCCGTGGGCCGGGTTTGGGCCGGTGGCGGCGGGCTTGCTGCTGTCGGCACCGCTGATCTTGCCGATGCTGGCCGAACTGGCGGGCTGGCATTGGATGCTGCCCGCTTGGGCGCAGTTTCTGCTCGCCACGCCGGTGCAGTTCGTGTTGGGTGCGCGCTTTTACAAAGCCGGGTGGCACGCGGTGCGGGCGCTGGCGGGCAACATGGATTTGCTGGTCGCCATCGGCACCACGGCGGGCTGGCTGCTGTCGGTGTGGCTGTGGCTGAGCGCGCCGCCGGGGGCGATGGTGCATTTGTACTTTGAAGGCTCGGCCGTGGTCATCACGCTGGTGCTGCTGGGCAAGTGGCTGGAAGCGCGCGCCAAGCGCCAAACCACCGCCGCCATCCGCGCCCTGCACGCGCTGCGGCCTGACCGGGCGCACCTGATCGGGTTGGACGGTGAAGTCGATGTGCCCGTCGCCGAAGTGCTGCCCGGCGACCGTTTGGTGGTGCGCCCCGGTGAACGCTTTCCGGTCGATGGCGTGCTGCTGGAAGGCCAAACCCAAGTCGATGAGTCCATGCTGACTGGCGAGCCGCTGCCGGTGGTCAAAGAGGCCGGGGCCGCGCTCACCGGCGGCTCCATCAACGGCGAAGGACGGGTGCTGCTGCGCGTCACCGCCGTGGGCGCGGAGACGGTGCTGGCCCGCATCATCCGCTTGGTGGAAGACGCGCAGGCAGCCAAAGCGCCGATTCAGCGGCTGGTTGATCAGGTGTCGGCGGTGTTTGTGCCGGTGGTGCTGGTGCTGGCGTTGCTGACGCTGCTGGGCTGGTGGTGGGGCGCGGGCGCGTCGTTCGAGGTGGCGCTGATCCACGCCGTGGCGGTGCTGGTGATTGCCTGCCCCTGCGCGCTCGGGCTGGCCACGCCCGCCGCCATCATGGCCGGCACTGGCGTGGCGGCGCAGCACGGCATTTTGATCAAAGACGCGCAGGCGCTGGAGCTGGCGCACAAAGTAGACACCGTCGCCTTCGACAAAACCGGCACGCTGACGCAAGGCCAACCGCAACTGCTGGGGCTGGCGGTGGTGGATGTGGCCGATGAAACCAGCGCCGCCTTGCAAGCCGCCGCCAGTCTGCAAAGCGGCAGCGAACACCCGCTGGCGCGTGCGGTGCTGGCGGCGGCGCAGGCGTGGGGGGTGCGCTGGGCCGATCCACAAGAGCTGCGCGCCGTGCCCGGTCGCGGCAGCGAAGGCGTGGTGGCGGGGCAGCGGCTGCGCATCGCCAGCTTGCGTTGGTTGGAGGAATTGGCCGTGCCGCTGGGGCCGCTGGCCGCGCAGGCGGCGGCGTGGCAACAGCAAGGCTGCACCGTGTCGGCACTGCTGGCGCAGGACAACACCGCCCAATCTGACAGCCCGGAACCTGATGCGCCGCCCGATCCCCAGCTTGATCCCCACGCCGATGCGCCTTGGACTTTGCGCGCCCTGCTGGCCTTTGGCGACGAACCCAAACCTGGTGCGGCGGCGGCGCTGGCGCTGCTGCGCGAGCGCGGCATTCGCGTGGTGATGATCTCCGGCGACAACCAAGGCGCGGCAGAGGCGATGGCGCGTCGCCTCGGTCTGCGCCCTGAAGACGGCGAAGTCTTGGCCAACGTGCTGCCCGGCGACAAGGCCGCGCAAGTGCGGCGGCTGCAAGGCGGCGCGGCCCACGAAGGCATGGCCGCCAGCCCCCGTCACGTGGTGGCGATGGTCGGCGACGGCGTGAACGACGCGCCCGCACTGGCCGCCGCCGATGTCGGTTTGGCAATGGGCAACGGCACCGATGTCGCCATGCACGCGGCAGGCATCACGCTGATGCGCGGCGATGTGGCGCTGGTGGCGGCGGCGCTCGACGTCTCGCGCCGCACGGTCAGCAAGATTCGGCAAAACCTGTTTTGGGCCTTTGCCTACAACGTGGCGGGCATTCCGCTGGCGGCGCTGGGCTACTTGAACCCGGTGCTGGCCGGGGCGGCAATGGCGCTGAGTTCGGTCAGCGTGATGAGCAACGCGCTGCTGCTCAAGCGCTGGCAGCCTGCGCAGCGCTGAACTGCGCGATCAGCGTGCAGCGCGCTCAAGATGCTTGACTTAGGTCAGGATGGGGCGGGGCGGGAGCGGGCATTCTCCAAAGCGTCTATGTTTTATAACGATCTGGAGACCCGCCCATGAAGCACCGCAGTTTGCAAATCATCCGTGACGAGCACTCGTCCTTGGCCGCCATGTTGCAGTCCATGCGCCGTTTGGTGGACATGGGCCCGGCAGACGAGCCCGAAAAATACTTCGATGTGCTGCGCGCCATGCTGTTCTACATCGACGAATTTCCTGAGCGGCTGCATCACCCCAAGGAAACCGAGTTGTTGTTTCCCCGTGTGGCAGCCAGCGCCACTTCTGATGTGCAAGCCACGCTAGAGCGGCTGAACCGTGACCACGAGCACAGTCAGCACGCCGTTCGTGATCTGTACCACTCGCTGATGGCGTGGGAGCTGCTGGGCGAGGCGCGCCGACTGGCTTTCAGCACCGCCATCACGCAGTATGTGGATGCGTACTTGGAGCACATGCGCTTGGAAGAGCAAGTGATCTTGCCCGCCGCAGAAAAGCTGTTCACCGAAGCCGACTGGCAGGCGCTGGATGCAGCCTTCGAGCAAAACTGCGACCCACTCAGTGGCAAGTACCCGGTCGATCCGGCCTACGACCGGCTGTTCACCCGCATCGTGATGCGGGCACCCGCGCCGGTCGGGTTGGGTTGATGGATTGACGCGCTGAGGCGGCGCGCTGCTGGCCGCCTTACAGCGTCGGGTAGTCGATGTAGCCTTCAGCGCCGCCGCCGTAGAAGGTGTTGCGGTCAGCCTCGTTGTAGGGGCCGTTGCAGCGCAGGCGCATCACCAAATCCGGGTTGGAAATGAAAGGTTTGCCAAAGGCCACCAAGTCTGCGCCTTGGGTCAGGGCTTGGTCGGCCATGGCGCGGTCGTAGCCGTTGTTGACCATCCACGCGCCAGTGCCGCCCGCGCTGCGCCATGCCGAGCGCAGTGCGTCGTAGTCGAACGGGCGGTCTTCCAGCACACGCGGGCCACCGGTTGCGCCTTCCACGATGTGGATGTAGGCCAAGCCCAGCGGGGCCAATTGGCGCACCACGTACTCGAACAGCGGCTGCGGATGTGCGTCCATCACGTCGTTGGCCGGGGTGACGGGCGACAGCCGAATCCCCACGCGCCCGCCGCCGATGGTTTCGACAATGGCGCGTGTCACTTCCAGCAGCAGCCGCGCGCGGTTGGGGATGTGGCCACCGTAGTCGTCGGTGCGGTGGTTGGCGCTGCTCTTGAGAAACTGGTCGAGCAAGTAGCCGTTGGCGGCGTGGATTTCGACGCCGTCAAAGCCCGCGTCGATGGCGTTGCGGGCGGCGTGGCGGTAGTCCTGCACGATGCCGGGCAGCTCTTCCGAATCCAAGGCGCGCGGCTCTGAGGTGTCGACGAACGTGGGCACGCCGTCTTTGATCAGCACGGTTTTGGTGTTGGCGCGGATGGCTGAGGGCGCGACCGGGGCCAGCCCGTGCGGCTGCAACGAGACGTGCGACACCCGGCCCACATGCCACAGCTGCACCACGATGCGGCCATCGGCTTCGTGGACGGCGTGGGTCACGCGCCGCCAGCCGTCGAGCTGCTCGGTGCTGTACAGGCCGGGCACGTCGGCGTAACCCTGACCTTGCGGGCTGATGGCTGTGGCCTCGGTGATGATCAACCCGGCGCTGGCGCGCTGGCTGTAGTAGGTCGCCATCTGTGCGGTGGGAATGGCGTCGGGGGCACGGTTGCGCGTGAGCGGGGCCATGACCACGCGGTTGGCCAGTGACAAATCACCCGCACGGTAGGCGGTGAACAAAGTGGGTGTGTTGGGCATGAGGCGGCTCCAGGGGTGTTGTTGTACGGGGGTTAGGGTACTCACTTCGGGGTGGCTGCACAAACCTTGGGCCCAAGCAAAAATGGGTCTCAGCGCACCACCAGCACCGGGCGAGTGGACTGCGAGATCACCTTGTGGGCCACGCTGCCCAGCACCAGGCGTTCCACGCCGCTGCGGCCATGCGAGCCCACGATGATCAGGTCGGCCTGCATTTCATCGGCCACAAGCAAGATGCCTTGCACGACTTGCGCATCTTCAATCAGCCATGTTTTGAGCGGTGCGCCCAGTTGCGCCGCCAGCTCGCTCAGATGAGCGAAGGCGTGGGTGGCGGCATCTTGGGCGGCGCTCATGTAGCTTTGAAAGCCCATGGGGTTGGCTTCGCCAATGCCGATGTAGGGGTAGGGATCGACCACGTAAACGGCGGTGACTTGTCCGCCGTGAATGCGGGCCAGCTCAAACGCTTGACGAGCGGCGTGTTCGGCGCTGGCAGAGCCGTCGGTGGCGAGCAGGATGTGTTTGTACATGATGCAGTTTCCTTTGCGGGGGAGCGTGTAAGGCGGCCCATTGTGTGCGTCGTGCAGCCGATGAGTCTTGACCTGAGTCAAGACTTGGGCGCGGCATCTCAAGGCGCGCTGCTGGCGGCCAGAGCGGCGGTGGCGGCGGGGTAGTGTTGATCGGCGGAGCGGCGCAGCCACGTCAAGCTGAGCGGCAGGTTTTGCGGGCGGCCTTGGCCGGTGCGCAGCATCACGGCCAGCGCGTACTGGGCTTCGGCTGCACCTGCTTCGGCGGCAATTTGAAAGCGTCTGGCGGCTTCGTCCAAGTCGCGTGGCACGCCGCGTCCGGCTTCGTACATCCACGCCAGCCGGGTTTGCGCGGTGGCGTTGCCCGCGTCGGCCAGCGGGGCGTAGAGCGCCACGGCCTCGGCGTAGCGCCCGCTGGCGCTGAGCAGCTCGGCTTGCTCGAAGGCGCTGGGCGGCGGATGGGCTTGGCCGCTGGTGGCATCAGCGCGTTCCAGCGCGGCGAGTCTGGCGGCGGCATCGGCATCACCGGCTTGTGCGGCCAAGTTTAAAAAGATGCGGGCTTGGGGCAAGTTCAGGGGCAGCAGCGTGCCCACGCTGTACAGCATGCCCAGCCGGTACTGGGCTTTGAAGTTGCCCACCTGCGCCGCGCTGCGGTAGAGCTGTTCGGCGCGCGCCATGTCGCGTGGCTCGCCGAGTCCGTCTTCGGCCAAGATTGCCAAGTTGAACAGCGCATCGCCATTGCCCACCGAGGCCAGCGTTTCCCAGACTTCACGCGCGGCGGCGTAGTGGGCCATTTTGAATTCGGCATAGGCTTTGTAGTTGCCCATCGCGGGGTTGCGCAGCCAGTCGCTGCGGTCACTGTCTTGGGCTTGGGCGACGGCTCCTGCAAGCAGCAGGCCGAGGCCCAGTGCGCAGGTGCGGGGCAGGAAAGGCAGCTTCATCAGGCAGTCTCCGACGGTGTTGTGTCTGCCTGTATCTGACGCTGTGCTCGGCCTGAGCGCAATGGGGGTTTTGCGCTGGTGGCTCAGGATCCCGCGCTGCGCAGCATGGTGGTCAAAAAGCTATTGACCTCGTCGGTGTACGGGCCAGGTTGCCCCAAGGTTTGATTGATGTCGCGGTGGCTGGCGTCTTGGCGCAGCACGCTGGCGCTGCGTTTCAGGCGCTGAGCTTGGGCTGCAAATTGTTCCGCTTGAGGGCAGGAGTTACTGCGCCGCGTGGAGCAAACCACCAACATGGGCGGGCCGCTGGTGTTGAGCTGGTGTATGGGGGAGGTGGCGCGCCAGTACTCGCGGTCATTGCTGAAGGCGGCATCGAACAGGCGCAGGTGGCGTTGGCCCATCAGCGCGGGCACGTCGAGTGCCGCGCTGTCCAGCAGCACAGCGCCCAGCCAAGACCGTGTACCCAAGCTCAGTGCCATTTCAGGCGACGCGTTCAGCAGCGCTACCAAATGCGCCCCTGAAGAGTGGCCCATCAAGACAAATTTACTGGGATCAGCACCCCAGCGGCTGGACATGCTTTGCGCCATGCCCAGTGCTTGCACCAAGTCCTGCAATTGCTCTAGCGGCCCGGCGTCTGGCAACAAGCGGTAGTTGATGGACACCAAGACCCAACCTTTGCTGACCCAGTAGGCGGCTTTGTTTTCGACCACAGCTTGCGCAGCTTTGTCACCCCCGCGCCACGCGCCACCATGCACCATCAGCAGCACCGGGGCGTTGGTCACCGCCGACTGCGGCAAGTAAACGTCCATGCGTTGCAAAGTTTCGGGGCCATAAGACAAGTCGCGCAACACACGCACATGAGCGGGTAGGGTGAATTTGCCCAGGTTGTCGCTGCCATCTTCCAAGCTGACTTCTGGCGCAGCAGCGCTGATGCGAGATGGTGTGCCTGAGTTGAGGTGTCGCTCGCGTGGGGATGTGGTTTGCGCGTTCACGCTGGTCAGTCCCGCTGCCAGCGCCAAGGTCAGTAGACTCAAAATTAAAGAAGGCGAGGCCATGCGGCAAACCCTAAATAAAGCAAATAGTTCACACATTGTGAGAGTGATACAACTTGTTTCCTAGGGGGAAAGTGAGTATGTCGCAATTAAGCGACGTATTTGCGCGTGATCAGGTCATGTGGTTTGCTGGATGGACACGGGCTGGGTGAGCTGCTCCAGCTGCGTCAAATACGCCAAGGCGTGCAGGCCGCCATCGTCATGCGGGCCGCACATCTCCAGCTGAGGTTGGAGTTGACCGCAGACGGCAGGGCGGTCAGCTTGCCCAAAAATGAGGCAACGGTTGCTGGGGTCGAGTTGGGTGCAGCGCACACCTGCGGGTTTGCCGCCGGGCATGCCGGGGCGACTCGCGCTGGCCGGAATGGCCGAGCTGATGGAGGGCGCAATGCAGCACGCGCCGCAGCCAGGGCGGCAATGCAAGCTGCCCGCTGCGGCGGTGAGAGAGGGGGGAGGGGTAGAAACTGAGGTCACGCGCACAGCTTAACGGTGTTCGCGATGCTGGGTTTTTCATGCACTGCACGCCCACTGTTTCCCTAAAATAGTCGAAATTTCCCCCTATAACGCCATAGATCCATCCCATGTTCAACGAACAAAAATCTGCCCAAATTGCGGCCTGGTTGATCCAGCGTGGGCGGGATCGCAGTCGCGATATGCACATCATCAAATTGATGAAGCTGATGTATCTGGCTGAGCGAGAGTCCATGCGTTTGCACGGCTTTCCGATGACGGGCGATCACTTTGTTTCGATGCCGCATGGCCCCGTGTTGTCCAACACGTTGAGTCATGCCAACGGAGATGCGCCCTCATCTCCAGACAATGGCTGGGATACTTGGATTCGCGACAAAGCCAACCACAAAGTTGGCCTGCGGCGGGAAGTAACCCCTGAATCCTTGGATCATCTGAGTCGCGCTGATCTGGCGGTTTTACAGTTGGTTTGGAAGAAGTTTGGAGCCAAGACTTACGCGCAACTGCGGGACTACACACACGATCCCAAGAACTGTCCGGAGTGGCGTGACCCACTGGGGTCAAGCAAGCCCATAGAGTACGCCACCGTGTTCAAGGCTTTGGGCTATGAGCCGACCTTGGCAACAGAGCTGGCCGCTGAGATCAAAGCCCAGAACAAACTCACACTCGCGCTGAGTTCATGAGCGTGTGGCAAGCGATTCGCCGGGCAACGCTGCTGATACCGTCAGGGCCGCAACATGATCCAGAGCGCAAGCACCTGCATATCGTGCTGAACAACCCCCACCCGGATGCAACCGGGGCTGACAAGGTGTTGGTGGTAAGCGTGACGGGCATCCCCACACATTGGCAGGGCTACGACACCAGTTGCACGCTCTACCCTGGCGAGCATCCGTTCATCGTCAAACACAGCTATGTGGCGTACCGCTACTTGGAACTGGTTGACCCGGCGCATCTGGCATCCCAAGTACAAGCCAAAAAATTTGTCGCCAAGCCACTGTTGGATGAAAAATTCTTTGCCGCAGTGATTCAAGGTCTGCGCGACTCACCGCAAACGCAGCCCCGCTTTCTGAGATTTTTCGATAGCACTCTTGACGACTCGGCCTGATAGCGTGCAACCAGCATTGGATTTCATGGGTTCAAGTGGTGCCCAATCCCCATGTTGCCGCCGCAATGGCGCGGTAGTTCTCATCAAGCCGGGGTTGCAGCAGCACCAGCGCGGCCAGCCGCCGGGCCATTGCCGTGACTTCGATGATTTCGGCCATCGTCAAGGCGCGGCCCAGCACGCGCTGTTCGCGGTAACTGAGCCACTTTTTCATGACCTGATAGCCGCCGATGGTGAAATCCCAGACCGGCTGGGGCACGTTTTTCCAGTAGGCCGTGGCGTTCAGGTAAACGTCCAGCGTGGGCGCACTGCCCAACGCTGCCGCCTGTTCGCCGGGCTGGGGCGGGCGCGGCTCGGTTTTTCCTTTGCCCGGCATGGTGATGCTGCCCTGGCCGCCGCTGCCCCAGCCTGCCGTCAGGGCAAATTCAGCCGCCGTGAGCGCGCCGCCGCCCACGCGGCTGACGACGGCGATGGGCCTGAGTTCGGCGCGGATGGCGCCGCTGGTCACACCGGGCGCGGG